>NZ_JADNLF010000017.1:0-81619 GCF_015555825.1 Bacteroides clarus
TGAAATATTTCATCCCGCAAGACAAAAGGCATCGTCTTGCGGGACGGATTTTATCAGATTGAGAAGGCGTCGAAACCACCGTCCACTACCGAGAGCGCTCCGGTCACGAAGCTGGAAGCGTCACTGATGAGGTAGTGAATGGTTCCGAAGAGTACCTCCGGTTCCGCAAAGCGTCCGCACGGTGTGTGCGCTAAATGCATTACTACCTACTTTTTATGCTTTCCAGAAACTCTATTTCTATAATCCGGAGATTATGTTTTCCCTTGCCTTCCTTTGCTTTCTTCTCCATGTCATTGGCCGCTCCGCCCGCCACTTCCACAATCTGGCCGAAAGCGTCCTTGTCGGTAGTGCTGCCTTTCAAACGGACGGTTATCTTATCGGAACATACCGGCTTGTCCACTTCCAGATGTACGTATCCCAGACTCTTTTCCGTGTTTCCGCTCCAAATCAGCTCGTCTCCGGCATACACTTCCAAAGGATAACTGCGGGAACGCCAGCCGTTCAGCTTGATGCAGATGTCATCGACGCTCGCCTTTTCAGCCAGTGTATAGGTAATCCAGGCCGTACTTAACCGACCGTCGTTCGCCCATTCGCTCAACTCGTTGTCATCGTGGCTGTTGCCCGTTTCGGTACGGTTGGCGCCGGCTTCGGCGGACACAATGGCGATGTCGCGCTTGGTATCCGTATAGGAAGGAGCCAGCGGAGTTTCCCCCTTATCCAGCCTGCCTTTCAGGGTCAGTTGGGGCAGGTAGTCACTCAGTCCGTCTGTCACTTTCACAGGAACGGTCTGCAGCGTAAGCCTTGCGGCCGGAAGCCCTTCCGCCTCGGCGGTGACAACTATTTTGCCGGCTTTGGCCGTACTGCGGATCAGCGCACGGTTGATGCCGCATTCCACCGGAAGGTTCATATCCAGGATATGATTGTCCTTCCCCTGTGCGATACCGCCGCGCCATTCGGCCTCGCCTTTCAGGGTAAAGCGGACCGTACGGTTATCCAGCGGACAGCGTCTGCCGTCCTTGTCCACAACTTCCACCTGAAGCAGGGCCATGTCGGCTCCGTCTGCGTGGAAACCTTCGGGGTTCTGCATGGCGGTAAGTTCCAGACGGGCGGCTTCCCCCACTGTTGACAATGTATAGCGGCTCACTTCCCTGCCTTTTCCGTCGTAACTTACCGCTTCCAGCCTGCCCGGTTGATAAGCGACCTTATCGAAAGTGAAAAGGAAATGGCTTTCCCGTTTACCTTTACCCAGGGATTTGCCGTTGAGCAGCAGTTCCACCTGTTCGCCATTCGATACGACATATACGGGTTTCACCGTATGCTCAGGATAGTTCCAGTGTCCGATGATATAAGTCTGGAACTTGTCCGTATCCACCCAGCCGTTCCACATTACCTGGTGGGCGAAGAAGGCGTCTTTCTCTATACGCATGGGGTCGGTCACGCCGCTGCGGCGGTAGTTCTCCTCACCGCGATAATGTGTGTTGGAGTCGGAGAAGATGATTTTCGTACCGCCTGCACTGACCCGTAAGCCCGTACCCGGGCGCTCACGCCAGTAATCGTACCAGCGACGAACCATTTCCAATGCAAGCATGTCCTGATTATGATTATAATCTGTTGCAGACTGACCGCGGTAAAGCGGTCCCGCCCCTTCTTTATGGAACGGATAGCTGTACTCATCCCAATACTTGCGGAGTCCCTCATCGCGGCAATATTCGGTAGCCCACATCGGATGCTTCTTGCTCTTGTTGATATAAAGCATTTCACCGCCGTATTCCGCTTCGTTAATATCGAGCATCTCACGCGAGCCGATGGCACGTCCGCCGAAAGGGTCGAACTTGTCGCGGATTTCCTTCATCTCAATCATATGTTCACGGCTGATAGACTCATTACCACATTCGTAAAACAGGATACTCGGGTTATTACGGTTGTAGATAATGGCATCGCGCATCAGTTCCGTACGCTGTTCCCATTGGCGGCCTTGACGGTCTTTCTCCGCATCGCCGGCAGGCATGGCCTGAATAAGGCCGACACGGTCGCAAGACTCCACATCCTGTTTCCAGGGAGTGACGTGCATCCAGCGGACAAGGTTCGCGTTGCTTTCCACCATGAGGCCATTGGAGTAGTCGCTCAGCCATGCGGGAACGGAAAGCCCCACTGCCGGCCATTCATTGCTGGTACGCTGGGCATAGCCCTTCATTTGGATGACGCGGTCGTTCAACCATACCTTTCCCCGGCCGAACTTTGTCTTGCGGAAACCGGTACGGGTCACAACCTCGTCAAAAACATTGCCGCGGTCGTCCAGCAAAGCCGTATTCACGGTGTACAGATAGCCGTATCCCCAGCTCCAGAAGTGCAGTTCGCTCACATCGGCAGCGGCTTTCACGGTTCCCGTCTCACCGGCTTTCAGCACTGTCTTGCCGCCATGGAAGGTCTTTACCGGCTTACCGTCCGCATCGGTCAGGGTTACCCGGTAGCTGAAGCTGCGTGCCTCGCGACTGTCGTTTTTCACTTCGGACTCGGCATGTATCTTCGCCTTGCGGCCTTTGATGTCGAAGTCGGTGGCGTAGATGTATACACCGGTTGTTTTCAGGTTGCTGTACAGAGGCAGAGTCTGATATACCTCGTCCGTCACATACAGAAATACGTTCTTGGGAATGCCGCCATAGTTGGCGTTGAAATTACGGTCACTCCACTGAAACTTAGAGTTAGTACGTTTTTCGCGATAGAACCAGTTATTGTCCGTACGCACAGCCAACACGTTATCTCCTTCTTTCATATAGGGAGTAAGGTCGAATCCTACGGCCATGACCCCGTTTTCATGCAGTCCTAAATAGTGTCCGTTCAGGAAGAATTCACCACCCTGGCGAACTCCCTCGAATTCGACAAATACTTTTTTACCTCTCAATTCTTTTACCCGGAAATGCTTGCGATACCAAACAACCGTGTCAGTATGCTGTTCGATAGATAGTCTGAAAGCCTCATCTTCATTGAAAGCACGCGGCAATGTCACTTGTTTCCAATCGCTATCTCTAAAGTCGGGCTTTTTCGCTTGTGGAAAGTCCCCTACTTGCAGACGCCATTCACTGTTGAAATTATACTTCTTGCGTTCAGCCGTATAACCGTCTACCGCAAAGAGGGTTATCAGCAGAAATGTAAGTAGATAGAATCTGTTCTTCATGTTCTTATTACTATTGTTTATTAGTGTTCATTACTCCTTGTCACTCATTATTTGTATGCTTCGTTTTGCTGATACAATCCTTCTTTCGCTTTCATTTGCGTATCAGGAATAGGATAGAGATAAGTACCCGGTTGCACGTTATTGATGTAGTTATCATAAACGGATGTTCCGGCAGCTTTATCCGAGAATTTGGCACGTATCTTCTCCATGTATGTATTATGGCGTACGAGATCGTGCCAGCGAATACCTTCAAAGGCAAGTTCACGCCGGCGTTCATCTTCTACACATTGCAGGAAAGCGTTTTCGTTTTTCTGCGCCGCACTCAATGCCGCCAACCCGGCACGGGTACGTATTTTATTTACCAATCGCACGCCCTCATCCGTAGGACCTGCAATCTCGGCATACATCAGCATTACATCTTCCAAACGGATAAGCGGATAATTGATAGGGAAATAAGTGCGATCCACTATTTGCCCGTCAATATCACTGTATCCCAACTCTTTCCGTTTGATTTTATGTTCAAAGAACTTTGTAAAGTAGTTCTTCTTGGGATCGACCGTCGCTTCATAACGAACATCCGCCTTGTTCTCTTCATAAAGCGCAGCCAGCGCCTCCGAACAAGTTATGCGATTACCCGACATTTGAATGCCAATATAATCTGTTCCCACATTGGGTACGGACATAAAGACCACGGGGTTGCCATAATTCTTTTCGGCAACATATTGTACCTCAAAAATATGATATTTATTGTCGTTATCGCTAATCCAGATACGTTGCCATGTGTCACCGTCAGCAGCCCAGTATTTATTGTTTTTCTCTGCGTATGTAATTACCTCTCCCAATACCTCTTTGGCAAGTGATAATTTAGACGTATCATACAAAGGGAAACCGGCCATAGTCAGATAAACCCTGCCAAGCAATGCCTGCGCAGCCGGAAGTGTAGCACGCC
Organism: Bacteroides clarus; assembly: GCF_015555825.1. NCBI lineage: Bacteria > Pseudomonadati > Bacteroidota > Bacteroidia > Bacteroidales > Bacteroidaceae > Bacteroides > Bacteroides clarus. Next base: position 4,125 of record NZ_JADNLF010000017.1, read on the forward strand.
CTGATTCGGCAATACCGCCACTGCTTGTGTAAGCCCGGTCTTTCATGTTTTCTATGGCATACTGCAAATCGGGAATGATTACTTGCTCGTATACATCTTGCGCTTCGGACTGCGGCGTACTCATTGCCTCTGCCGCACTTAACGATTTAGTGGCAACCGGTACACGCCCCCAATACCTTACCAGCTCAAAATAGGCATAGGCTCGCAAGAAGCGCGCTTCGGCCATAAAAGTAGCTTTTACATCTACCTCCTCAGCATCGTCTTCCACATTGAACTCCAGATGCTCTACTCTCTCAAGGAAGAGATTTGCGCGGGATACTATTTTATAGAAAGCATTCCAAGCGCTGTTTATTGTTCCGGCAGTGTATATGCTCGGATTAAAAACACTGATATCCACGTAGTCACGTTGCTTGTCATCGGCCGGTTCGGTCCATACGTCATCCGAACGCCCGTCGGACATGAGCAGAATATATTCAGGAACAGGCAGCAATCCGTTATAAATACCCAGCAATGCTTGCTCTGCCTGAATAGGTGTCTGAAAGAAATCCTCCGTAGCGCGTGAGGTCGGCGATTTCACCTCCAGCCAATCTTCACAGGAAGTTGTAGTAAACAGCGCACCTGCCAACAGAATGATACTGATACATATATGATAAATCGTTTTCATAAGTGATGTTTTTTAAAGGTTATTTCTTTAGAAGCTGAAATTGGCACCGACCGTATAAGTACGTGCCTGCGGATAGGCATTGTTACCTTTATTTTCGGGTGAATAGCCGCCGTCGTATTTATCCCACATCCATACGTTCTCCACAGTGAAATAGACACGCGCGTTGCGTATAATCTTTCGGTTAAGCGGTAATTTGTATCCCAAAGTAATATTCTTAATACGGAAATAGTCCGAGCTATAAAGCCAGCGTGTATCACGCAGTTCACCGGTAGTGGAGCTTAATGCCGGCGTCTTTCCGTCGCCCGGCTCCTCTTCCGAACGCCACATATTCTTCCACCAAGAAAAGACGTTCTGCGAGATAGCCATACCCGGATTGTCCATATAACGCCCCGGTGACATACTGTAGAGCATACCGCCGAATTGTGCCGTACACAGTACGGACAAGTCGAACGCTTTCCAACTCAGCTTATTCGTCATCCCAAAAGTGAAGTCGGGATTGGGTTTGCCCACCAACGTACGGTCATCATCGTTAATAACTCCGTCATCGTTCACATCACGATAACGCACATCACCCAATGCCGTACCTTTACGTACCGGATACTTCCGTAAATCTTCGGAATATTGATACACACCCACAGCATCATACATATAGAAACTGCGCATAGGCTGTCCTACCATCAATACTTGTGTATTACTGTCACTGAATATCTTGTCATTATTGCCTAAATCGGTTACCTCGTTCTTATTGTAAGCCATATTAAAAGAGGTGCTCCAACGCAAAGTTCCCGTCAGGTTTTGGCTTTGCAGTTCCAACTCAAAGCCTTTGTTTTGAACCTCACCCACATTATCCCACATATTACTGAAACCTATAATACCGGGCATTGTCACTTTATACAGCAAATCGCTCGTTTTCTTCCGGTAATAGTCCAACGATACCGACAAACGACTGTTGAACAACGAAAAGTCCGCACCGACATTCCAACTATATACTTTCTCCCATGTCAGGTCTTCCACATCAAGCGATGACATGGCATAGCCATTCAGCAACGAACCGCCTAAAGAGTAGTTTGCGCTCGACATCAATCCTAATGCCGCCCCGTCAGAGAGAGAATTATTACCATTGGCGCCCCAACTGCCACGCAATTTCATTGAATTAATGACGAAATCTTCCGACCAGAACCGTTCGTTCGAAATACGGTAAGCCAACGATACGGCAGGGAAAATACCCCAACGCTTATTTTTACCGAACTTAGACGAACCGTCACGGCGAATACTGGCAGTCATCAGGTATCGGTTGTCATATTCATATTGCAGGCGCCCGAAGAAAGAAGCCATACGTCCCGGATATCCGATTGTGGCATAAGCCGTAGTCAAATCTACGTCAGTCATATCGAAACTCTCCACCAAATTATCAGGGAAATGTGTTGCTGCGAGGCGGGAAGAATAAGAAGTTTTGGCTTCCATTGAAAAACCTGCCATAGCGCCTACAGTATGCTTGCCAAAAGAATTGTCATAATTCAGTAACGTCTGAAACAGGTAGGAATGATTACGTCCGTCGGTGCGATTAGCGGTAGCATAGTAACCTTCGCCCGTGTTCCAACGATTAGAGATGGAACTGGGCAAGAAACTCCGCGCCTGCGTACTACGAAAATTATAAGAACCTGTTACTTCCGCACGCAAACCATCAAACAACTCGGCACGGATAAATGCGGAAGTATTGACGCGGGCATCTTCCGTCATACTCGACTTACGTTCCAACGTAGCTACCGGACTGACACGGGTACCGGCCCAGCTATATCTGCTGTAAGGCTCCGCCCCTGTATAAAGGCCTGCTTCCGACTCGGCAAACGGTACCATAGAAAGTACAGCCACAGCATCCGCCGTTCCACCGTTATTCCACGACATGGAAGGAGCCAGATTGACACCCAATGTAATACGGTTGAATATGGTAGTCTGCATGTTGGCACGCAGGTTAAGTCTTTTATAAGAAGTATTGACAGCAATACCTTTCTGGTCTACATAACCCAAACTCACACGATAGTTGGACTGGTCTGTAGAATTAGATACCGACAAGGTATAGTTTTGTTTAGGAGCCAAACGGAAAACTTCATCTTGCCAGTCAATAGCCATCAGGTCGCCGTATCCGGGCTGTATCCAGCGAGGGTCATTTACATACGACGTATTTACAGAACCGCCGGTATAAGCCAGACGTATTTCATAATCATCGGTCGCCATAGCGCCTTTCGAACCATACGCCTTTACATAATTCTGGTTATTGATTTCCGAGCGCCAGGCAATCCATTCTTCCGGTGTCAGCACATCCAGCTTCTTCTCCATCTGCTGAATACCGAAAGAAGCGGAGAACTGCACGTTCACCTTACCCGTTTTCGGCGCTTCTTTAGTTTTGATAAGGATAACGCCGTTAGCGCCGCGCGAACCGTAGATAGCAGAAGAGGAGGCATCTTTTAACACATCGATGGATTCGATATCGTCTGCATTCAAATCACTTAGGTCATCTACCGGAATACCATCAACTACATAAAGCGGTTGATCGCTGGCATTGATAGATGCAGCGCCTCGGATATGTACTTCCAGTTCGCCACCCGGCGCCCCGCTGTTTGTAGTAATCTCCACACCTGCCAATTGTCCTTGCAGCGAAGACAGTACGTTTTCATTCTGCCTATCTGCAACTTTCTCGCCTTTCAAGGTAGCGATGGAACCGGTCACATTCCCTTTCTTGGCAGTGCCATAACCGATAACCACAACTTCGTCCAACGCCAAATCTGCCACTTTCAACTTCACATTATATACATTTTTCCCTCTGCCCAATGTTATCTTGGCTGTTTCGTAGCCCACGTATGAAATCTCCAGCTGTCCGGCATCTTTGGGAACAGAAAGCTTGAATTGTCCGTCCAACCCGGTAATAGTCATACTATTTGTTCCTTTCACTACTACAGTGGCGCCGATAGCAGGTTGTCCCGTTTCATCCAATACAGTACCGCCGATTTCCCGATTCTGCGCCGTTGCCGTGACACCACATAGCAGGAACAACAGAATGCAGAGCATTGAGACTGTCGCCCGCCTAAAGTCATAAATCTTTCTCATCTTATTTTTCATGGTCAATAAAGTTATCATATAAGAAACCGAAATGTGCATTTCATACTACCATTCGTATATTTTGTATCTGCAAAAGTAGCGGTCTGAGTCGATTCCCGCATGTAATTATGTACAGAAAGTATGCAAAAAAGCCCACTATACGCCATTCATAAAGCCCACAAAGCATTCTATGCAATCACTGTATAAATGTATAGGATATCTGAATAATATTGCATGTATTTGAAATAAAGGTTGCGTAACTTTGCCAACAGATAAATCAAATCCTGAAATAAATATCATGAAAAAGTTTCTATTGACAGCAGCAATTTTATGCTCGCTGACTGCTCTCGGACAAAGTAAGCGCAACCAGCCGGCAACCGTCATCATCACTGCCGGACAGTCAAACACAGACGGACGTGTATTAAACAATGTGCTTCCCGATTATATCCGACAAAATAAATATAAGTATTGCCAATGGTGCTATGGAAGTGCCGGCCAGCAAATAACGGGAGAGTTTGAAACTTTCTGGCCCCGCATGGTACACCAAGCGCGTCCGGGTCGATGGGCTTATGACGCCGTAACCTATTACTGGTTGGAGCAGGCGCTTCAAAAAGACTTCTATGTAATAAAATGGTCTTTGGGCGGAACAGCTATCGACACAGGTTGCAGCAGTACAAGCGGTAAATATTGGTCGGCCGACCCGAAATGGCTTGCCGTCAACCATTCAACAGCTACCGGTGGAAAATCACTTTTACTCTCGTTTACAGAAAACATTTCAGCATGTATCGACAATAAATTGGATAAACTCCCCGAAGGATATGAAATCAAAGCTTTTCTATGGCATCAAGGCGAAAGCGATCGGCACAAAGGCAAAAATTATTATAAAAATCTAAAGGACGTGGTAGCGTATGTACGTAACTTCCTTGTAGAGAAAACCGGAAACAAGCGATACAAAAAGCTCCCCTTCATCTGTGGTACAGTATCCCGTAGTAATAAACAATACAGCGCCGACGTAGAAGCCGCGCTCTACAAGCTCGCCAAGGAAGATAAGAACTTTTACGTCATAGATATGTCTAAAGCCGAACTACAAAGAGACCAACTGCATTTTACTGCTGAAGCCGCCGAATATTTAGGAATTGAGATGTATAATAAGCTGGTTGAATTGGGCATTGCCGGTAAAAAAGCAAAGAAAATAGGTATTAAATAATAAGATTCTCGTAGAAAATTTTGTGTAAGTAAAAAGGTTCGGGCTTGTGAAAGTCCGAACCTTTATGTTTGATATACACGGCAGATATTCAATATCTGTCTTCCCAATCAATAATCCTCAATTTATTTTAGGTTTCAGCTCATCCGGTGAGTCCTTTGTATACGACTTTACATTCCCTGCCACTTTTGTAAATAACTCCTGTACCTGTTCAAGAGATACAGTAGCCGAAGGACGGAAACTATCAGAATTCATATAATCCAGAATAGCTTTATACATCTGACGGGCAACAACACGCTTTTCCGGCTGTGAAGTAATATCCATACTCGTCATCATTAACTTTCCATTCAACACATTTGCTTCAAACAAGACTCCTAGCTTACGGCTGATAAACCAGGTATCTATACTCTGAACTATCGGCTGAAAATTACCCGGAAAATTTGTGAACTGCATCACTTGCGCTTTGTTCAGCAGCTCCCACCATTGTAAATTACTATGGTATTCGGTAGGAAATTCCTTAAACAACGGATGATATTCATTAAGGAAAATGCCGGTGGTATGCGGCGGACGCATTTTGAACCAGGATGTATTCCAAAATACGGGAGTAAAATGTTGTACCACTTCTTTACCATAGCTCACTTTTCCGGCTGCGGTAATCAGAACCTTGCCTCCTTGTTTCAACACAGAAATAGCTCGTTCATCCAATGTATCCGTAATGTACACATCACCTTCCGCCGGTTCCACACGTGCCGGATATACCCAAAAGTCCCAATCGTTCACGGCATCCGTATTCTCAATGCGTATTTCCAGATTCAATTTCCGCGGAGTGTCAACAGCATCCAACTTTAAATCCACACTCCCCAAAGAGATAAGATTACCTATGGGAATATTACCACTACCAACTACTCCATGAGCATAGACCTTTCCATATTTATCCTTAACCGTATAAACAGTTCTTGCTCCCCGTAACGGCATTGCTCCGAAATGGGCAACCTCTATATCCGCATGAAAAGTTTCATCACCGGTATACGCAAATTTAGGAATCCGCGCTAACGGAACAGTCGGACTACAAAAACGTCTGAACTTCTCCGCATCGATATAACCTTTTTCCTCGAAAAATACGTTAAGCACTCCCACCAATGCCGTTCCCTGGCCGGAATAATCATTTAATGCCAATAGTTGAAAACCCGCATAATCGGGTGTACGTAATGTTTTCTCTATTTCATGCTTGTAACAAATAGCTTGTAACTTACCCGACGCCATCATGAAATCATGAGCTTGACCACTCATATCGTTATCTTCCAGTATATCTCGGAATATCTCAAAATTCCGGGCTTTATTTACTCCGGTGTACTTACGGATTTCATTAAAATCAGGAAACACACACCATTGCCCTGTCTCATGCGAAACGTAAGGTTGTTTCACCGTATCAATCTTGGCACGGTAATCCGACATGCTTTCCGGTTGCCGTTCCGCCCATGTCAATCCCCGCGCACCGGCCTTTACGTGATACTGATTATGCGGTTGCCACTGCCAACTGCCACCAACCGACGCTCCTGTATATACACGACGGGGATCTGTCGCTTTCCAATAATCCACGAACTTACTCACCCAATTTACCCAACGCCCGGAAGGCTCGTTGCCACAAGCAAGCATACAGTAGGAAGCGTAGTTACCATACGCTTTCGTCAGCGCAATGGTTTCATCCATCAGATATTTGTCAATAGGTTGTCCATTCCCCAGCTTCGGCCCGTGATTAGGCCAGCTCGGCCCTTCGGGTTGAAGATAAAAGCCTACAAGGTCAGCAGCAATAAAGGCCGCTTCCGGTGGGCAGAAAGAATGGAACCGCATATGATTCAATCCATAGCTACGGCAAATACGGAATACACGCTCCCAAGAAGCAACATCCATCGGAGCGTACCCCGTTAACGGAAAATCACAGTTTTCAACTGTACCTCTCAACATCGTCTTACGCCCGTTTACATAAAACCATTTACCGTTTATCGTAAATTCGCGCATTCCGAATTGTACCTGCTTCGTTTCTATTTGTTTTCCATTCTTCAAAGTTGCCGTTAAACGATAGAGAGCCGGACTGAACTCATCCCACGTCAGAAAATTCTGTCCCATCGGCAGTTCCATTTCAAGCGGATTATCACCTTTTCGCACAGTAACGGTTTGGTATACCGGAGCAATCTCATGGTTGACATTCGTATTAAAGCTCCTCGCTGAAAGAGCTATCTCCCCTTTTGCTGAAGAAGATGCCCGCACATTCATACGTACAAGAGCTTTCTTTCCTGCAAGGTCGGGATATACCTGTATATCCTCAAAAAACACTTCCGGTGTAGATTGCAACTCTATCTTACCGACAATACCGTTCCAATTACCTTGTGTCTGGTCTGTGATACTATGCGAATCCGGACCTACGTTAATCTCTTTAATCCGGTTGTCCACACGAATAGTCACCAAGCTACTTTTTCCCGGAGTGACATAAGAAGTCAGGTCATACACATGAGGCACGCAAAGACTGTTCCGCATACCGACTTCCCGATGATTAATCCACACGGTAGTTTCTATATGAGGACGCTCCAGAAAGAGTACGATCCGTTCTCCTTTCCAGCTATCAGGAACCGTCACCTTCTTCTGATACCATGCCACCCCAACGTAATGCTTATCCGGCGTCAGGAAGAAAGGCAGTTTAACCTGACCGTCTATACGGTACTTTTCCATATAAGGGTTGAAATAGTAAGAGCTATCATAAAGGCTCCCTGTCCATTTGGTACGGACGGTTACATCATCCCCTTTCAGTTTTTCGGGCATTGACCCGGGCAGATTTATCCGGTCGCTCAAGGTTTTATTAAACCACTCTTCACGGACACCTTTATCCTCACGGTCTATTTGAAAAGCCCATTTGCCGGACAAGCTGACCGAGTGGTTTTGTCCCACTACGGCCAACGAGCCGGCAAATGCTATAAGCAAACTTGCTATAATATGTTTCATAAATTACTCTCTATTCTGCAATGACTCCCGCCCAACTGTTACACCAACGGAAATTACCTACATTGCCAATGAAACCGCTACGGTTTCTGAAAGAAATGGAACGGATGGCATGTTTCAATACATTTTCCGCATCTCCCTCGGCAACACATGAGGCCTCTGCCGGCTCTTCCGCAGTCAGTTCAGGGTCAACAAACAAAGACACTTTCTGATTGGCATAATCCAGTTTCAACACCAGTAAGTGAGTTTTATCATAATCGTAAGCCATGGTTGTTTCAGCCTTCACTTTCAACAGACTCGTTCCGAAACGGATTCTATCGCTACCCTCACGAGCCACATAAATATTGGCACGGTTGCTACCGCCCACATAGCTGGCGCTTACTCCCAAAAAGTCTGCCATACCACTTGCTCCGAGCTTGGAGAAGTTTACTAAGCAAGACAAGTAAAATGTACCGCGACCATATTGCTTTCCATCAGTCATGGAGTAGATACTGAAACGAGCGCCTTTCGTACCGGCAGGATAACCGCCTATGCTAATAGACGGGCCCTTTTCTGCATATCCTTCGTAAACAAGCTCTTTACCTATGGTAGGACTTGGATTGGTATTAGGTTTTGAAGAAAATGCTCCACACCATGTATTTATGGCAATTGGCGCCGTTTTCTCACTATAAACCGATTTCTCCAATTTGTCACCATCTTTATATCCTTGCAATAAGTCTTTTTTCAAAATCTGTGCATTTCCGGTAAAAGCAAATGCAGCCAATACCAATGTAAAAATTACCTTTTTCATGATTTTATGTATTTAAGTTGTTATTCTTTAATTTCCATCCGGCTTCTCTATCTCTGTAAATGGTGACAGGTTCCATTTAAAATTCTTGAATTTATCCGGTTTTGCGGGGTCAAAGTTAGCATAATCTGCTTTTAAATCTTTCACAATAGGAAGATTTGCTTTCTTCATTCCCTCAATTACGCATTTTGCTACTTCATAAGCTCCAAAAGTATTAAAATGCGTGTTATCTTTCAGTTCCTGAGTCTGTCCGGGATAAGTATTTGCCGGATAATGTACATAGAGATGCTTGGATTCTTCTACCCCCATTGTTTCACATAATACTTTTGTCATGTCCTGCAAGTCAATGACAGGGATATTCTCACGTACAGCAATATCCCGGATAGCGGCAGGATAATCAGCATGCGTATCCTTGATTTTGCCATTCTTATCATACTGACGGCGGCGAGTTGGCGTAACCAACACCGGATAAGCTCCTTTCAGACGAGCCTCATCAATAAACTGTTTGATATAATAGGAGAAAGAATAGTAAGCTCCTTTACCCGGTCCTTTCTGTTTTTGGTCATTATGACCGAATTCTATCAGCAAGTAGTCGCCTTTTTTCATCTGGGTCAATAGTTTATCCAAACGTTTTCCACCGATGAAAGTATTGGCAGAAAGCCCCGATTCGGCATAATTCGCTATACAAACTTTATCCGTAAAGAAACGGGTAATCATTTGTCCCCAGCTTGCCCAAGGCTCATTATCATTATCAACGACCGTTGAATTACCACAAAGAAATACAGTAGGAACCTTGTCAACCCTTTCAATCACTAAAGAAGATAAACGGGGAGCATCACCATTAAACTCCAAGGTCAGTTTATCGTCCCAATTCAGTTTCTTCTTCTCGCGTTCCTTGATTTTTACTTTCTGATTACCCTTAATAACGGTATTACGTTTATTAATTGTAAAAGTCTCCGTTACGAGTTCTCCTTTCTTTGTGTCGAGGTTCTCAATGAAAAGACGGCGTGATTCACCACGAACTGTGGTACTGCCGGCAGAGTCTTTACTTCCCAATGTTACAGCCACTCTATAATTACCATCAGGAACATTTACCGAGAAAAAGAAAGGCGCGTCACTTTTACCGTCCCAAGCAGGCTGAAAGTCATAACCATAACCCGAATCATTATTAAACAAAGTTGAGGGAGTTATTTTGGTAAAGCCTTCTTGTTCTTTCTTATCAGACGAGAAATCGAATTTGAAAGTTTGAGCTTGGGCAAGCAAAGAGCTTGCCACAAGCAGCAGAGAATAAACAAATATTCTTTTCATAATTCAATGATTAAAAAGCTACGGCAAAGCGGAAGAAACCTTTGGTTCCATTACTAACTCTACCAATAAATAAATTGGTTCCCTCAGCAACTGCACATAAAGGAGATATCCACGCATTAGATGATCCTCTAAAATCACTTGTCCAATAAAATCTATCAGAAGCCACAGCATCATAGTCACTATATTGTAATAAGCTTCCTCCAATTTTTGTGATACTTGCAGAAATAACAGCATAGTTATTTTCGATAATATTCAGTTCCTCATAAGAGGGTAAATACCATCCAGAAGTTTTTCCTTCTTCAATAACCACAGTAGTACGATAAGTATTAAGGAAATCTACAAAATCCGTTCCTAGTCCCCCTACATTATCAGCAGCGAGCTCTGTAACCTTAGTATTATTATAACCTACTATTTTTGTAGGAACATTATTAATACTTAACGTAGCGTCAATATAACCAGAGGCATAATCTTGGGTGTTCAGCCATTCCTTATAATCAGATTTGGTTGATCCAAATCTACCGCTAACAGCACCACTCTTACTGATAGCATTATTAAGCGCTATCGCCAATCCATTAACACATGAAGGACATTCTCTCTTCAAGACATCTTGAGTCTCGGTATATGTACCATTATACAGTACTGACGGTTGAGGATTACCTACATAATACACAACACCAATAATACTTGCTTTTACAGCTTCATCCAATTGCTCCAGATTATAATCTTTATCAATAGTCGTACCATCCTTACAAAGGAAATCCCCTATCTCCAGCGTAGGATTATAATTAACCTCTTCTTCCACACCGATATTCTCTTCAACATTAGGTGTCCATCCATCAATAGTCGGAGAATCAATCTGTAACATTTCACCACTTTCCGTCTTACTCAAATCAACAGTATACTGGTATTCCTGAGAACTATCCAAAGCAGGTTTCAAACTTCCTGCATAGATTTTATCTCCTACCTCAATAACCAATTGAATAGGCTCCGCTTCACTTTCGGCAACTACCGGTGGTAAAATAATAGAAGAGGTAGTACCTAATGTAGTTTCCACCTTTACATTTCCTTTAGTAGATCCAGGTTTCACTTCACCGGTAGCAGTATCGAAAGTTCCATCAATAATAACTCCCTGCAATGTATAGGAGATAGAAGTTTCCACTTTAGTTTCAGCAGCGCCGCCATTCGCAATATTCAGACTCACTTTACTCATCTGATGCTTGAATTTAAAGGCTACATTCGGATTACTCCGCGAAGCAGTTGCCTTAGCATACATAAAATCTATCGCATTATGGCCTACATACTTACCTGCTCCATCAACAATCTTAAAATCAAGTACTCCTGCGGATATATTTTCATTACCTGTATACGGATAATAAGCAGTATATTCAACCTCATCATTACCTAAAATATAAATTCCTGTAGTACTGGAAAATTCACCGGTAACACTACCTGCCACATATTTGATATTCAGATTCGGATTAGAGAGATTATCGCTTACGCCGATTGCATCACCTACCGTCCAAGCAATACCGTCATCGCTCACGCGCGTGTTCACCTGATCGATACTGGCCGACACTATCAGTTTAGACCCTGCAATATCTTGCCCGTCATAATCGTTATTACAGCCGCTTAGCAGAGCTACTGCAACAGCACTTGTCAAAAGAATCTTTTTCATCTTCATGATATTAAATATTTATTAGATTATTAAAGTTAAACCGCCATGTTTATTCGCTGATTCTGTTGCAAATGTAAACAATGTCTCCCAAACCAGCCATGACGTTTATTCACTTTGCATGTAATTTCATCCACTGCCCCAAAAGCGTTCTTTTTCCATGTATTGTGTACATATATACATAATTAATAGAAAAATATCCGTTACTTTTAACCTCGAAAAACAATATTCCCGTAACCCAAGAACTGAAAAAGATATGAGAAAGCACCTGTATTATCTAATCGCATCCATGCTGATTATTACTATAAGCTTAAACGCCCAGACTAACTACAACTACAAGAAATTGCAACGTGAAAATCTCGGACGTGGTGTAGTCGCTATCCGCAAAGACGCTTCTACCGTCACCATTTCATGGAGATACCTCTCATCCGACCCTATGGATACCGAATTCAACGTATATCGTAACGGAAAAAAAATCACCTCGCAACCGGTCAGTACCGGCACCTTATATAATGACGCGTACACAAGCCGGAATGCTGTAACTTATGAAGTGCGCCCTGTTGTAAAAGGAAAAGAGACCAATCATAAGAACGGCCGTTATACCCTGCCCGCCAATGCCCCGACAGGTTATATCCGGATACCGATGAACAAACCTGCAAACGGCGTCACTCCTGCGGGAGATACTTATACCTATTCGCCCAACGACGCCTCAATAGGCGATATAGATGGAGACGGGGAATATGAAATCATCTTGAAATGGGATCCGAGCAATTCCCACGATAATGCTCACGACGGCTATACCGGTGAGGTGCTGATAGACTGTTACCGCCTGAATGGCGAACAACTATGGCGTATCAACCTCGGAAAGAACATCCGTGCCGGTGCCCATTACACACAGTTTATGGTCTATGATTTGGACAATGACGGCAAGGCCGAAGTAGTAATGCGTACAGCCGACGGAAGCATAGACGGTAAAGGCAATATCATAGGTGATGCCACCGCCGACTATCGTGAACCGGGAGAGATGTATACTCCCCGAAAGAAGAAAGGAGATACCCGAACACCCGAACCGAGACTCCGTAATCAAGGACGTATCTTTAAAGGAAAAGAATACCTCACCGTATTCTCCGGCATGACGGGAGAAGCCTTGCAGTCCATCGACTACATTCCCCAACGAAATGAGTTGAGAGGCTGGGGCGATAATCGTGCCAACCGTAGCGATCGTTTCCTTGCATGTATCGCCTATCTGGACGGTATCCATCCCAGTGTAGTCATGTGCCGCGGTTATTATACCCGTACCGTCCTTGCCGCTTTCAACTGGGACGGAAAGAATCTGACGAACTCCTGGACCTTTGATACGAATGAACCGGGCAATGAGAATTTTGCCGGTCAAGGTAATCACAACCTGCGTGTAGCAGACATAGACGGCGACGGCTGTGATGAGATAGTCTACGGTTCCATGACCGTAGACCACAACGGGAAAGGACTGTACTCCACCGGCATGGGACACGGTGACGCACTGCACCTCACACAATTCGACCCGTCCAATCCGCGGTTGCAGATATGGGCGTGCCATGAAAATAAGAAAGACGGCTCTACCTTCAGAGATGCAGCCACAGGGAAAGTCATTTTCCAGCTACCGCATCATACGGACGTAGGGCGTTGCATGGCAGCCGATATCGACCCAACCCACCCCGGCGTAGAGATGTGGTCGGCACGTTCCGAAGGCATACGCAATATCAAAGGAGAAATCGTGGCTCCCAAAGTAAAGAAGCTCCCGATGAACATGGCCGTATGGTGGGACGGAGATTTACTACGGGAGATGCTCGACAAGAATATCATCAGCAAATATAACTGGAGAGTGGAAACATGCACACCGCTTGTCACTTTCGAAGGTACAGCCGGCAATAACGGTACAAAATCCAATCCATGCCTGCAAGGTGACATCATAGGTGACTGGCGTGAAGAAGTATTGTTACGCACCACCGACAACACGGCATTACGCCTATACGTAAGTACCGTTCCCACAGAGTATCGTTTTCACACATTCCTTGAAGACCCTGTATACCGTATCAGCATAGCCACTCAAAACGTAGGATATAACCAGCCTACCCAACCCGGATTCTACTTCGGACCGGACTTAAAAGGCGTATTCAGAGGATACCGGTTAAAACAAAAATAAATCAGGTAATAGGTTATTGAAATTTCCTACCAGCAAACAAACGTTTCAAAATAGGCCGCCATATACCATAACAATAACATCTGTCATCATGAAAAGATTAAAAACAATATTCCTTTTACTTTGCCTGCCGATAATGCTGACAGCCAAAGAATACTATGTGGCAACCAACGGCGACGATGCCAATACGGGCAGCATCGATTCTCCTTTCGCTACGCTGGCGCGTGCGCAGGCGGAAGTAAAAGCCGGCGATATAGTATATATCCGCGGCGGGAGATATATCATGGAAGAGTCGCAAATTATGGGAGAAAGAGAAAAAATCTACGCCTGCGTATTCCTGATGGACAAAAGCGGAACGGACAACGAACACCGTATCCGTTACTTCGGTTATCCGGGTGAACGTCCGATATTCGACCTCTCTCAAGTAAAGCCCTTCGAGAAGCGTGTCAGCGTGTTCTATGTCAGCGGCTCCTACCTGCATTTCAAGAATATCGAAGTAGTAGGTACACAAGTCACCCTTGTCGGGCATACCCAATCTGAATGTTTCAGCAACCGGGGCGGCAATAACAATATCTATGAGAACCTGTCCATGCACGATGGCATGGGAATCGGTTTTTATCTGGTGAAAGGAGCTGACAACCTGATACTGAACTGCGACGCTTACAATAACTACGATACCGTTTCGGACGGTGGCAGGGGCGGTAATGTGGACGGCTTCGGCGGACACCCCGACAACAATGGAAGCGGTAATGTATTCAGAGGTTGCCGTGCATGGTGGAACAGTGACGACGGCTTCGACCTCATCAACTCCGGCCAAGCCGTTGTGATAGACCACTGCTGGTCTTTTTACAACGGTTACCGGCCGGGCAGCACCTCCGCCAAAGCGGGAGACGGTACCGGTTTCAAGGCGGGTGGCTACGGCATGAGTGACAGTCCCAAAGCCCCTGAAATCATACCGATGCACGAAGTAAAAAACTGTATAGCTTATTATAACAGCAACAAAGGTTTTTATGCCAATCATCACCCGGGCGGCATCCTTTGGTCCAACAACAGCGGATATAAGAACCCGTCCAACTATTGCATGCTCAACCGTAAATCGATAGAAGAAGCTGTTGATGTAGCCGGATACGGACATATCCTAAAAAACAATCTCTCGTACAGTCCGCGAAGCGCGGAGAAACATATCATCGACATTAATGAAAGTCTGTGTCAAACAGCCAATAACAGTTTTCTGCCTACGGTTATGATGCTTACAGAAACAGATTTCCTTAGTCTGGATGCCGGCCAGCTAACAGCAGAGCGCAAAGCAGACGGCAGCCTGCCGGACATTACATTCCTGCAACCCTCGGAAAGCAGCCGGCTTTACGCCACCCGGATAGGATATTCGTTCGAAGCCCCTGTTACCGATGAAGACAATGACGGAGTCGATGACAATACAATAATTGGTGAGAAAGACTGGCTCATAGAAGCCGCCATTCATGTAAATAACAGCATTGCCAGCATAGAAGGACCAGGAGCGGAAGAATTTACCGCTTTCTACATCAACGGACAAAAAGTGAAAATGAGTAACGGAACTGTCGACCTATCCGCATATAACGGCAAACTGAATCTGAAAGCGACCTCTACTCAAGGCGGCATCGTGAAACTTACCCTACACAAATAAAGTTTATAAACAGCATAATCATGAAAAGAATCATCCATACATTCGTTATCACCTTTCAGTTTATCATCTTATCAGCAGTTCTCACCGCCTGCAAAGAGGACGACGGTAACATCTCCTCACCTCAGGAAGTCACTCCCTCATTCTTCTGGGAAGGGAGTTCATTTCAGCTGGAAGCGGACAACGGTTGGGGTATTACCCGCTTTGCCAACCGCATCGCCCTTAGCAATTTCCATCAAAAATGCCAATACCATCTCTCATGGGACGGCGGTTCGGGAGCAGGAGAAAAGACAAACGGTATTTTAAAGATAGCCGAAGCAGGAAAGAAACTGCAGACCATCCGTCTCGACGCATTGCTCATAGAAGACATCAATGGAATGTATTACAACATCCATTTCCAAAAAGGCGAAGCAACGGGTATATTGCTATTCTCCAAATAACCATGCAAGAGCAGACGGAATGTCACAAAACAACCATTATCAAGCTTGTGATATACCGTCTTTGTTCTTTTGATAAGTTGAAGGAGACACCCCGAATTGCGTCTTGAAGCATTTACTGAAATAGAAAGGATCATTGATGCCTACCTGATAAGCCACTTCCGCAACAGTGGCATCCGTCTTCAGTAACAACTCCGCCGCTTTCTTCATACGCATTACACGCAGATACTCTTTGGGCGCATAACCGGTAACTCCTTTCACTTTCCTGTAAAATATGGTTCGTCCCAATGCCATCATAGAAGCAAAATCATCCACGGTAAAATCAGGATTATCCAATTGTTCCTCCACGATACGTGTCAGCTTATCGGTAAACTCTTTATCCTTATCTGTCGTGCATATCACCGGACGTATCATGGAAAGGTCGCTCGAGAACTTCTCACGCAGTTTATCCCGTTGCTCAATCAGCTTAAATACGCGTGCCAGCAATAGCTTTGTACTGAACGGTTTCGTAATATAGGCATCCGCTCCGCTTTCCACCCCTTCCAAGTGACTTTCGGGCGCATTCAAAGCAGTAAGCAGAATGATAGGGATATGGCTCGTGTTAAAGTCGTTTTTCAACTTTCCGGTAACCTCGAATCCCGATAGCCCCGGCATCAGGACATCACAAATTATCAAATCAGCGTCATACGAGTAAGCCCGTTCCAACCCGGCATTACCGTCTGCTTCCGCCATTACTTCAAAGTAAACGGAAAGCTCCTCTTTCAAGAACTCACGTACATCCGTATCATCTTCTATAATCAACAGTTTCCGTTTATTCAAAGGTACGACCGGCAGACCTTCTTCCTGTGTTTCTTCCTTATCCTGCCCTGTATCCTCACCTATACCGGAAACCATCCTCTCTTCCATGTCCGACAAATGTTTCTGCGCCATTTCTTCCTCACGAAGAAGAACATTGTTGGGTATCAAAAAATCTTTCTCTTCATAAACCGAAGTATCGGTAGAAAGCACCACCGTAAAGACAGAACCGCCTTCGGGATTTTCATCATACGTTATAGTCCCTTTATGAACATTTACCAATTCATGGGTCAGATGAAGCCCCACCCCCACACTGCTACTGGAAAAGTTACTCTGCATGAAACGTTTGAAAAGCTGGTCGCGTTTCTCTTTAGGGATACCGACACCGGAATCGGTTACCTTAATAACTAATTTATGAGCGGCGGCATCCACCTGTATAGAGAAATCTACTTTCCCACCCGATGGAGTATATTTGAACGCATTAGAAAGCAGATTATAAATAACCTTATCCAAATTACCCTTATCAATGAACATTTTATAAGACGCCGCGGAAGGGATAAACCTGAAGTCCATTTTCTTGGACTCGGCGGCATCCTTGAAACTCAGATAGATTTCATAAAGGAACGCTATAACATCGGTTTCTTCCAACGAAAGAGCAAGCTTGTTATTCTGCATTTTCCTAAACTCAAGCAGTTGATTAATAAGTCTCAGCATGCGTTGTGTGCTCTTATCCATGACTTTTACCGAGTAGGCCATTTCTTTGGGTATCTTGCCAACACGATGCATCTTCTCCAAAGCAGCCTGAATCAGCGTCAACGGAGTACGAAACTCATGGGAGATATTGGTAAAGAATACCAGCTTGTATTCCGTAAGCTGTTCCTCCACTTTGATCTTATTACGCAAATCATTCATGTTGCGAATAATACGATAGACCGTATAGAACACAAAAACTATAAACAGAAAATAAAGCAGATAAGCCCAAGTAGTACGCCAGAACGGCGGCGCAATGACAATCTGGAGCATCGTATCCTTATCGCCCCACTGTCCTGCAGCATTACATGCTTTTACATGCAAATTATAGATACCCGGTTTCAAATTTTTATAGGCTGCAAAAGTCAAGGTAGACGGAATACTCCATTCTTTATCATACCCTTCCAATTTATAGCTGAACTTTGGCGGAATCGTAGTAGAATAATCCAGCGTAGAAAAGTTTATTCCGAACGAATTCTGGTTATATCTCAAATGAATGTCACGGACATAAGCAAGGGAATATTCCAAAGGTGAATTAGGTTCATCGGAAGATACCGATATACCGTTCAGCTTCAATTCGGTGAAAGTAACGGAAGGAATACTTTGCACGCTTTCCACTTGCGACGGGTTAACGATAGTCAGTCCTTGATTGGTTCCCATAATAATCCTGCCATCCCGCAATCTCAACGCACTGCTTTCGCTATATACATTGCACAGCATATCGCTGGAGAAGAAGTAGTTCTCAAAAGTCTTTGGGCCAGGAAAAAAGCAGGAAACTCCATATTCGGTAGTAATCCATACTTTACCTTCCGTATCTTCTACGAAAGCCTGTACCATACTGTTCACTAAACCATTGGCTACACCATAATGAGTAAAATTCAGCTTGCCGTAATCATTACCGGGCGTACAAATACAGAACCCCGCACCGGATTCGGCAATCCAGATATTTCCCTTGCTGTCCTGCATTATATGCCGCACTTCATTACTCAGTAAACTTCGGTTACTCCAATTATAATGGTGATAGGCTTTAGGATTTGCCAACAATTCCTCAGGACGGAATACAAATATACCATCACTCGTGCCTGCCCAAATCCATCCTTGTTTGTCCTCAATCAATACGCGTATGCGTTTCTGCGAATAGTATTCATTGAGGAAATGACGGAATTTATAACCGCCCTGTCCATCGGGTTCGGCAAGGTCCAGCCCACCGCCAAAGGTACCGATCCACATCCGCCCTTTACTATCGCGCAACATACAAAATACTTCATTGGCTGCAAGCGAATTCACATCATCAACCCGATAAGTGTACTTTTTATCTCCCGCATACAGTCCATCACCCCTACTTCCCAACCAAAGGACACCTGTGGAATCTTCACAAAGCGCGTATATATTTTTGCCATAGACAGCTTTGTCCTTTAGGCAAGACAGTACAGCATCGTATACATAAACCTTTCCATCGCGAGTACCCAGATAAATATCCCCATTAGTTGCGGCAGCCAGCATACGAACATTATTCACATGTGTTTCCGTATCGTATTTCACCGGCTCCGGATAGAACTGTGCGGCTCCCTCATTCACTACCTTCAAATGAGACACTCCCGTATACTCGGAACTCAACCAAATGCTCCCCGAACGGTCTTCCATGATATATTGCAGGGCATTGGACGAAATCAATGAGGAACGGCTGTCATCCGCTTTGAAATGGCGCAGTTCGTCAGTCCGCAAATCATAGGTAAAAAGCCCGTTGCCATAAGTTGAAATCCAAAGAATATCACGTGAGTCGTGTACTACATGATAGCGTTCCATATCGATATACCCCACCTTTTCTTGGAGCATCAGTTGAAAAACTTTCACGACGCCGGTTCCCGACTGAATATAATATAGCTTACCTGTCTTGTTGTGTACCCAATAATTCCCCCGGTTATCTACAGCAACTTCACCGCCGGGAATATTCCACTCCGGTGGTGAGGGTTTCAAAGCATTGCTCTCCAAATCAAAAACGAAACTGCCTTTTGAAGTAAAGATAACCCATTGGTTCCCAACCGACAAACTACCCGGCAGATCCATACCCGAAGATACATCCGGCAACTTTGCCGCAAAGGCAAGCCGCCCCTTCTTATCCGCAGTCCAAATTTCACCTTCGATGGTTATAAAGCAGGTTTTGTCTTTAAAACGATAGGCACGCTGGAAATAATGTGACTTATCAACACACTGCAACGCATTATCTTTCCAATAATAAAGTCCTCTATCCGTGCCAATCCACACCCGTTTACCGCTATCCTGCAACACAAACAGGATATTGTCCGATTGGAGCTGTCCACTTTTCGCATTAAAGACTTCCGAAACAAACTTGCCTTCTCTATATTGTATACGCCGACAGCCTTGCCCCCGTCCCCATAACCAGACTTCGTCAGATAATATGGTTATATATCCGTAGTGGTCTTCATGTTCCCCACATCCGGTGAAATCCACGAAACAATCCTTCTTCAAATCATAACAACTGAAACGATCGGCAGAGGTAGATATCCACAAGAAGCCGTTATTATCTTCATACAAATGCTTGACCCGTCGGTCTGCAAGTGAAATACGTCCGTTATTTTTAGGCAGGAAAGTACGAAACGAATTACCGTCATAACGGTTCAGTCCGTTCAGTGAACTCATCCAAATAAAGCCTTTGCTATCCTGATAAATATAACGGACAGAATTATTGGACAATCCGTCCGCTGTAGTCAGATATTGTACATGTACCTTAACGGAAGCATAACCCGACAAATTCATTAGTGCAACAAGACACACTACCAGAAAGGTATAAATTCTTCTCCCGCAGACTCTTTGTTCTATGTTTTTCATAAGTTTCCGATGTCGTTACGGCAAAAGTAGTGATTTTCTCCGTATTACGGGGAACTTCTATCTAATAGTTACTATAATTTCATCGCCAAAAGGGTCGAAGTCGAAAAATGCTTTATCGGAACGAAGTTGTACGGGAAGTTTCTTTTTCCCTTGTCGGACGGAAAGTTTCTTTATAGTTTTCCCCTCAATAACCATAGTCAACGGTTCTGTAAAAAGTTTCTTATCCAAAGATAATTCCGGAATGATATATAATTTATTCTTTTTCTCCGTTACCCTCAAATGAATCGCTTCCTTTTCTTTGAGATAGGAAACAACCTCACAGAAAGTTCCGACCCATACTTTGTCTTCATTGGCTTTGACCTGATCCCAGTGTTCCCACAAAAGTTGCGGATTTCGGAAAGCATCATACCCGTAAGTCAGACCGTGCGTCATACCCACACCCCAATCACCCGTCCTAATCAGTGTTTCCAGCCACTTCTGCAAATCGCGGGCTGTACGCTTACTGCCTACGGAACGTTGTTTTAGCCGCGTACCCACACGGTTTCGAGCAACAAATTCCATTGCGTCTCCTTGCTTCGTATTATTGGGATAAGCGTATGTACGAGGCATTATACCGACATTGGCATATATCACACTGTCGTTTTTCATTATATCTTCCTTGAGTACGTCAAACGGGAATTTGGCAAAATTACGATGGGCCCAGCCATGATTGGAAATCTCATGCCCGTTTTCCGCCATTTCTTTCAATTGAGGCCACGTTACACGAGTAGTATCTCTCACGCGTCGCTCATCCTTATTCACTTTAGAACCATTAACAAAAAAAGTTCCGCGAAAACCCCGTTGTTCCAATTGCGGAGCTGCCAGTGTATAGTGCTCTGCCAACCCGTCATCAAAGGTATAACTGATAGCGCAAACTTTATCATGCCGATACTTGGCGACATATACATTCCAATCCGTCCCGAATGAAAAACCGGAATAAAAAAGCGTACATAAAAGAATAGTCAAAAAAGTTCTCATGGTTGTCCTATATTTAAGTTTATCCTCGACAAAGATAAATAAACGTCCTGATATACAGCAGCCATGAATATTCGGAAACCATGTAGTTTTGTACACTTACCTCATCTGCGTCATACCGCTTCCACTTATTATCATGCATCGCGGTTATTCATTCGTTACCGTAACGCGTAACATCAGATACGGCAACAATGGCAAACGAACTTTCCGGAGATTCACATCATAATGCCGGTAATCTATCGTTTTTCCGACTTCAAACGTACCGGGATACTCAGTGACAGTCATATTCCATGTATCAATGATTTCCACTTTATATTTTGTACCGGATCGCACTTTTTGATAAGAAGCGTTCTTTGCCGGAAGATTGAATAACCATTCATCCTGTATCTGCCTGCCGAAATAAATCAAGTAATAACCATCTCCGGCCGTAGCTGTCCGATGGTCACGGCTGACATCCGCCAATTGCAACGGTTGCGGCAGTGAGTCCAGCAGACTGCGGGTAAAAGGAATACGTTTCCACGATTCACCACGCCACTCTCCGCCTTTTGCCCAGAAAATAGTGTCCATGCTGCCGGTATTCCACTGGTAGCATTCTCCGTGCGTGACGTATGTACCGGCTATCAATCCTTGCCAAATACGATGAAGCATTTCAGGTCCGCTCAAACGTCCCCAACGGGAAGCCAGATTCCCCTCATAACACACTTCATCAAAGATGACCGGCTTGCGGTAAACACCGCGCACAATAGAAGCACGCCCGAAATCCTCAACCGGAGCCTCATCCTGAATACTGGTATGCGTCAGTTCTTCCATCCAATAAGGGAAATAGGTTGCCGTACTCCCATGAATGGAGCATAAATGCCCATAGGGGTCTGACGCGGCAACAGTCCGTATCAAAATATTCCAATCTGCTTCGTTTTTGGCCTTGACGTAATCATACTCATTCGCCAATGACCACCACACATTACTGAAAGAAGCAAGACGCGCCGTCAGATATTTGATATATGCCACATTGACTTCCATCGGCATACTGTCAAATCCCCAACGTCCTTTATCATAAGGATGGAACAGAATTAAATCCGCTTCGATACCCAAATGCTTCAGATTATCAATGCGTTTCTCCAAATGGCGGAAAAAAGCAGGATTGAAACGTGTAAAATCAAACACCGGTTTCCCGGAAGAATACCCTTTGACAAGAAAAGGATAGATTACCGGTTCTTCCTTGCAAAGGCCGTAATTCTTCGGAAACACACACATCCGCAATTTATTAAACCGCGCTTTCCCCAATGACAACAACGTTTTCTCCTGTACCGGCTGTGACATGTGGGTCCAGGCATACGCCGTAGTGCCCAGCGGATAATATACGGTACTGTCGGCATACATAAAATTATGCGTATCTTTCACCCTCACCGGACCGTGATTGTCCGCAACAGCCGGCACACATTCCAGAGCGCCCTGCTTTCCGGTCAAAGAAAGCATATTGCTTTGCGTGACATAATGCCACATCCCCGGTAAAGCAGGCATAAAGCGGATAATATACCGCCCGTCTCCGTCATAAAAACCCTGCACGTTGACCGTGTCTCCTCCTTGCTGCCAAAAAGTGGCGGCCAGACTGACATCCGTAAAAGGATTTCCATCGGAAGTACCTTGCAACGCGACCTCAAACCGTTCCCACTGCGGAACTTTCTTCACCTGTGCATTAAGTTGCCAAACAGAAGTTATGAGGCACAGCACGCATAAAGCTATTTTTCTGAAATATTCCATAATTCCCTGTCTTGAAATCCGGGCTTACTGTTGAAGCGTAATACCCATTATTCCTATCACCACCTCATTAGAAAGCGTTTCCAATACCAGACGCGAAAGTTTCTTCTTGGCATTCAACGGCATTTCCAGCAAGACAGCCGCACCGCCGTCAACCTCACGCGACACCCCGGTAAAACCAAGTTCTTCACCGAAATTATTACTTAGCTCACCTGTTTTCAAACGCAAGCGATAGAGAGACGGAGCATGACGATTAAAGGCCTGTCCGTCTTCAAAGAATATTTGTTCGATAGGAGGCCAATTGTCCGGATTTACCAAAGGCAGAGTATCACAAGTGCCATCTTCATAATATACGCGGATTACGCCATTCTCAATATGGCACTGCATATGGTTGGTACTGCCCGCCATCAACAGATAGGCACGGGATGCCTTACCGGCCAGAGGAATCTGCAAGCTGTCCGGATAATTGTCCCAAAGAGAGGTGAAAGCAATGTTATGCCCCGCGGCAGGAGTACGGAAAGGTATTCCGAGTTTTGTTTCCAGCACACCTTCGCGCACAGCGGCACGCAGACCCGTATCATCAATCCCGGCCGTTTTCAGCGGATGACACCACTCGCCTATACCTTGTTTGGGTAATTGCAACGTAGTGTACGGAGAACGGGGCGATAGATATTCATTGCGGAAAATATCCGTTACATTTGCATTGAACACCTTCTGCATATCAACGGGGGTACATTTGGCAGAGTCGACGGCTTTAAAGTCACCAGCCGGAATAGTTTGTTTACAACTGCCGGCTACCGGTTGTTCCACCGGCGCCCACCATTTCATCTGTCCCTGTTCCATGGCAATAAAGCTGACAGGTCCCGCTTCACGAACACGGGCCGAAGGATAAGCATCAATAGAAACGGGAACTGTGAGCGACTCTCCTTCCCAATTGACATCGATTGTTATTTCCTCACCGGAAGAAGCCGGAACGGAAACACTAAGCATAGGTCGGCCAACCGAATTTTCAACCAATTTCCATGCCGCCTCCTGTCCGTTCACTGTCAGACGCGCTACGGAAGAGCGACGTGCCGGAAACTGCAATTCCAGATTACGCACCGCAGACAGATGATGAGTAACGGTATAAAGCGAGCGATCGCGGGAAGAATATTTGCCGGCAACCGCTTCACCCGCCTTAAAATCAAAGTCAATATCCGGCGTATGCAATGAAGCATACTCCCACTCCGTCGGGAAACCGGGCTTTATCAACAAGCGACCGTTCAAAGCATCAGGCAAGATACCGTAAAGTCCTTGAATCAATGTACGGGAAGCTACTCCGATAGGGTCACCGAAATCGCGATAACACTCCCCTCGGGCGGCGTCATAGAAACTTATCTGTCCGAAGTTGCCCGGACTCTCACCTAAATACATGCCATCGAGAACAGAGCTTTTCAATAATTTGAAGCCCGCCTCTCTGCGTCCTGCCTGAAAATAGGCCAGTGACGTATGCATCACCTCGGCAAAAGCTACATTATTGATACTCCATGAGTAGGGCATCCAGTCGGTAGTAGCCACTGTGGCATACTCCCCGGCATTAATGGCAGCCCCCGCTTCCTTCAACTGCTTCTGCCAACGGGCATAAGAAACCGCATTGACAGGCAAAGCGGCAGTACCGGCGGTAAGGACATCATCCGAAGTTACGACAGGAATATGAGGAATTTCACGGTCTACATAACTTGTAGCAAGATATGCCTGGAACGGATCTGCCACATCACTATCGAGGGCATGATAAACAGTCCATACGGCAGCGTCTTCATGCAAACGGCGGTGTCCCATGAAATCCTGAAATTCAGCCCAATGTCCTTTCTCCGGCAACCATAGGCGGGCGTTGAGCGCTTTCAATATCTTATCGGCTTCTTCCCGATAAGGTGCAGGGTCCTCGCCGATTTTCTCGGCAATCAGCGCAGCCAGCCTATTACCACGATAGTTATAGGCGGAACTGTGTGTGACAGCTCCACTGTTATAGTACAGTGCGTCACTTGCCCAGATACAGGCATAGGCATCGTAAAGGCCGTCGTTATCAGGGTCGAAGTTACGTTTCTCCCAAGCAAGATGCAACGTCAGCAAAGGCCACATACGACGGGCATAATCAAGGTCTCCGGTCCAATTGAAGTGCCACAGCAATTCGTCTATGTAGCAGAGGTTCATGTCATAATGGTGCATCTGGTTATTTCGCCGGGGATTTCGACAAATATACCCGTTGCTGTATTGAGGTGTTCCCCAAATCTTGGCCGAACGCGCCAGTGCAAGAGCGGAATCTTGTGCAGGATGCGGAATCGTATTAGGAATCCCGGTTACCTGACTGGCGGCATAGTTATCAAAATGAGTGCGTGCGCGATCGTGCCAACCCAATACATCGCCTACATAAGCAGCGCGCCAACCGCTCAGCGGCATACGCCAACCGATAGCTCCATGCAGCCATACGCCCTCTTCTCCCCAAATGCCATCGGCGGCAACGGCAAGCGCACCGCCAAGCGTATTGAAATAAGGATCGGGAGTAGTAATTTTGATGCGTCCGGCAAGTTCACGGCAAGCATTCTGCAAAGTAAGATATTGTACATCGCCATCCGGTACTTCTTTCAATTCGTTACGGACAATACTTATGTATAAATTTCCGTCGGACGGAAAACGGCATTTCAGCGTTTGCAATACCGTACCGTCTTCTGCCGGTTCGAAACATCCCGGCGGGTCTGCTCCCATATCTCCGCTACGGAAAAGCTTCTTCTGACGGATAGGCGAATTCAACACTTCCAGCTCACAGCCGGCAGGCAATTCTCCGGAGAACTTCCACATAGCCATTTCCTCCGTCAAACTTGCCAATACGGAAATCTTCAGGACGCAATTCTCTCCCCATGTTTTGTCTTTCAACAAATAAATGCGGCTACCCGGATTATAGCGAGCCTCGCACCAAGCGGTCTCTTCCAGCGGTGTAACCGTCCCATCCGGCAGGCGCAGACGAAAACGGATATTACGGCTGTCGTTCTTGACATAAGTGGCAAATATCGGACGATCGCTGGTTTCCAGACGCCATGCCGTAGGACTGCCGTAGAGAGCACGGGTATAACGGTTCTTTCCGTTAACACAGACAAAATCCTCGCCGGACGGCAGGTATTGCAACGCACGGGGAGTTCCCCGCTTATGGTCATTGTAGGAAGTGGATTCTATCAAATCACCTGCTTTCTTCGGCGCTTTAGACGAAGAAGCATATTGCGCGTAAGAACCCAAAGGGGAGAGTATGGTAAAAATAATTGCAAAAACAGAGGTACGATTCATAGGGCTCGTTGATTTCAAAAGATGAGAGTATAGCTTAGGGTATCTCACAGTACGACTGAGATACCCTAAGTATACGACTGAGGCAGGCTCAGTCGTATAGTGAGACTACCCCCTCTTACAGGGTATTCCGAGAGGGTATGGTAAAAGGAGTTTCCTATCAGGCATACATAATAATATTTATGTACAGCCAGAAGATTACGGCATCTGTTTCAGTCCTTCCCAACGTACATCCCACGTACCGTCTTGCGGGAAACCGGGATTCTTCACTTCACAGCCGTCCCAACCTGCACACATCAGCGCTACCGCAGTCAGCAAACCGCCATTACCCGGCAAGTAGCAACGTAAACGGCCGTCCTGATAGTTGTGCCCATTCAGCAAGTAAGTATTGGTACGCTTATCCATCAGCAAAGCGCCGACAGCCTTTTCGGGTTCACCCAGACGAGTGGCATTCATGGCGGTCATCGGATAATCCCAACCCCATGTCTTACCCCAATTCCAGTTATCCCACACCCAATGAAGCGTATTCTTCATATAGTCGGCACGTATCAGTTTGTTCATAGGCAGGATGCCGACAGAACCGAGTACAGCCATGTGGTCACTGGTGAAACGAATATCCTTATACGTATCTACCGCATTTTCGGCAGCCAGATAAAGGCTGTCTTCATTATAGGCCAGCGGTGAGAGTTTGTCAATCATTTCATCCCACTCCAGATTGCGTTTTTCACCGGCACGTTCGCGCCATTGCTGCGCTACATTCATTGCATAGTGCCAGTAAGAGAGTTCAAACGGCGGATTGATGGTAGTAGCGGCACGTAATGTTTCCTGTGCAGGAATCGCGCCTTTCAGGATAAAGCGGCCATGGAAATCATCGTACGTAGCGAAAGAGTACATGAACTTTGCAGTCTCTTGCACCAGATGGTTGTATTTCTTAATTACTTCATCCGAAGGATTGGCACGGTAAACGAGTTCCGCCAGATAAATAAAGTGCGGTTGTTGCCAAATCAGGAAACTGCCGACATTAGACGGTGCTTCCGTTCCGCTGGGATCGGTCATTTTCATCCAACGGACTCCGTCGAAACCTTGACGGCGTGCTATCTCACGGGCAACCGGTTCCACCGTTTCGTACCAGCCGAGTGTGCGGTCCAGCAACTCCGGATGCCCCCAAAGCGCCTGCCAGGACTGATGCCACCATATCATTTCGAGGTGGAATTTACCGAACCATGAGTTATACGTCAATCCGGTTTCCTGCGGCGGAACGCTACCTGCCGACTGAATGGCCAGCAAGTATTGGCTCAATACAACACGGCGTTCCAGTTCTTTGGCACGCGGGTCGGTACAATGTGAGAAATCTACGGCTGCGCCGTTCTTCCAAAAGTTATTCCAATAGCTGTTGCCGGCAGCCAGAGTTTCGGCAAAGACGGGCAGCGCATCGGCTGTATAAGTCGCAGGTTCACTTTCGAGTACGGTTCCGGGGAAATCGGAAGTAAACTTGCAAGAGAAAGCGAATTTATCTTCTTCCGGTGTCAGTACAAAATAGTTTGCCGACTTCTCTTTGAGGGAGGCTTTGCCTTCCCAATGCAAAGATACGTAGTAAACCGTAGAATCAAGCGTACGTTTGAGAACAGCGCTTTGCGCATCTTCAAAAACTATATTTGTAGTGTGTTTGTCGTTAGCATCCCAATTGCAAGCGTCATCGGCATGGGCACCCGTAGGATACGGGAAGTGCAGCTTCACTCCTGCATGTGCCGGACTGGTGATGCAGGCGGAAATCATATCCAACTCCGGATGACATACAGTCTGTACATCAAAAGCGTTGCCATTCAATGCGAAATGACTGTTGATAACACCGTTCCACATATCCAGTGTTTGGGCAATATCGGTAATATCCGAAATCTTCACACTATCGCCCAACTCCAGCCCTACGATGCCCAAATGCAGGCGGTGAGGGTTCACACGGAACCAGTTAGAGGCTTCTTTCTGCCGTCCGTCTTCCTTAAACTGGCAGGCGTACAATTCTTTATGGCCGCGCCCGAAATCGTATTCCTTCAAGTATTCTTCCGGTTTATAGTGATCAGGATTACCGAAACTGTGCCAGCCCCATTGGCTTTGCGTACCCAATGGTACGCCTTTCTTATATGCAACAGGGAAAGTCTGAAGTCCGGTAGCATCCACTGTGAAGGCAAATTCACCGTTACCCACCGACAGCGACGCCAGGGAGTCAAATGAAGAAACCTGAGGGTTATTACGGGCAACCAATGCCTCACGATCTATCGGCGCTTGCTTTTCCGAACCGCAAGCTGCCAAAACGACTGCAAGTAGAGAATAAAATAGTTTTTTCATGGTATTTTTAGTGTAAGTAATATATCTCATAGTTGTGAACGAAGCAAAGATAACGCTTCCTCAGCAACCAATCTCTGTATGTATTGGCAGAAATGCTAAGAAAAATGATTATCGAACAAGACTATTGAGATACACCTCAATATTAGTATATTTTTCATCTAATGTATAATTGGAGGCATCGGAAGCATCATTTGCATTCAATCCATGAGCATTCTCCCAAACATCAGGCATCCCGTCTGCATCAGTATCTATTAAGGGCTTACCTACCCTCAATATTGGCCATCCACCCACATCTTCTTGTGAATTAATGATACCATTTGTACCAAATGTGCCTAGCCCCTCTTTCACTTGATATAATACTTCTTGATCATAAGAATCACGCGAAAAACTACACCCCACAGATTTCAATACACGCCGGTAAGCTATAAAGGGAATATCCTCGTCTGTTGGTTCGTACGGGAAAGGAGTATCTACTAAGCAAGAACTACACTCTTCACCCCTGTCAGGTACTGCTTCCAGATTTATTCCGGAAGTAAGCGAGGCGCTTTTTACATTACGAATATAACATTTCCCGGCACAGTCTGTAATAGCCCTACGATTATTGTCAGTCACGGCCTTATCACCTTCCATTACATTACCGGCTACATAATAACGACCAGTACCGTCTTCAGCTACATCAAGCAAACGATGATGCTGAGAAGCAGGTCCCGGCTTATAGTAATTATTCACCATATTTATCTCAGCATGATGTCCGCCACCATAAGCGGTCTTAAATCCCCAATTATATATGACATTGTTACGATAGTCCACCCATTTTGTACCATCTACCGAAGCAAAACGTGGATTGCGACTTGCATGATTCGCCAAAAGATTATGATGAAATGTAGCCTTGTATCCGCCCCAAATGCCGCCGAAACCATGACTGCCTTTCGTATGAACCGAAGAATTCAAACTATGAGTCACCAAACACCATTGTACGGTAAGATTCTCCGTTTTATAAATAGACAGACATTCATCGATACTCCAACTAACAGAAATATGGTCTAAAATAACATTCTTCTGTCCATAACGCCCGCCACCTATGGCATCACTATCCAATTGATGACGATCACCCACACGGACACGAATATAACGGACTATAACATTACTCGCATTAACAATCAACGGATAATCTTTTAAACAAATACCATCACCCGGAGCCGACTGCCCGGCTATGGTAATACTATCATTATCAATACGAAGCGAAGACTTCAACTCAATAGTGCCATCTACGGCAAAGACTATGATACGCGGCCCTTTCTGTTCTACGGCATACCGCAAACTCCCCTCGCCGTTGTCGTTCAGATTGGTTACGATCAGAACTCGCCCGCCGCGTCCACCGGTTGTGTACTTGCCATAACCTTCGGCGCCGGGAAAGGCCAAAGGACGGGCGTGTACGCAGACTCCGATAACAGAAAAGAACAAGATGATAATAAGATATATGTTTTTCATGGGAAGAAAAATTTAAAATAAAACAACAAAAATAATCGAATATATGACAAAGGCGGAACTCAAACAAGAGTATCCGCCTTTATTTTTCACTAACCTATTATTCAATTACTTATTTTAGTAGCAAGGATGTTGCTGATCTTTCAAACCAGGATTGACGTCTATTATAGCAGTCGTACTAAACGGCAGGATCTCTACCATATTTTTCTTCATGCCGTAGTAGACGCCTGCGTTACCTGTAATCCAAGAGTTCTCTGAACTGATTGTCACATCTGAACCCGTAGAAGTTCCATCCTCTTTAACACCGGCTTCTTTCTTCTCATCCACGCTCAAGTTGCCTTTCTGTTTGATGGTATTCACACTGAACATATTCAATATCGTGTATTTCACCTCTTTGAACTCTGAACCGACAGGCACTTGATTCTCAAGATAGTACACCTCGTCACCTACCTCGTAGAATGTTTTCTCCACAGCACCTTTGGAACTGCTGTTTGTGGTGTGCAATGTTTGTAATTCATAGGGCTTCAGGATAGAGGTTACGTCACTCTCGTCCATTTCAATATAATCCAGCGCAATGGTGGGGTCAAGGAACTCGGGGGTAGAAGTGAGTTTGTAAGCGCGATAGGGCTTCACATTGGCATACTCTCCCTCACGCTTGCACAAACGTACCAACTTAGCTTTCTCTTCGGTAAGATAGTCCACCAATATGCCCCAGCGTGCCAAGTCACTCTTGCGCAACCCCTCATTGCTCAGTTCCAACTTACGTTCCTTGATGATATAGTTGCGGAAAGCCGTATAGTCGGTGGGAATGCTGCCGACCCTGTCTTCATCGTTGTGGAAAGCACGCATGCGTACTTGCTTCACAGCGTTCACGGCCTCGGGTGTGGCACCGTTGTTCAGTTCGTTCAACGCTTCGGCATACATCAGCAGCACATCGGCATAACGCAACAGTGGCCAGTTGATGTCGCGACGGTCATCCTTGGTACCTTTCTCGGACTTCCAGTTGATACGATATTTACCCACGCCCATACCAGCAAAAGTGTTCATCTGATACTTATTGCCGTTGCTGGAAAGTTTCAAACCATAGTTGCAGACGGAAACATCGCGGCGCTGGTCGTCCTCATCGAATTCGAAGTAGAATGTCGGCATAGCCACCATCTGTGTGCCTCCCTTGCCCATCCCACCAGTGGAGTTGTCCTGTCCGCTGGTAGGGATGCCGTTAGTGTAGCCCGTACGGGTATTGGTACCGTTGGGACCGTAACTGCCGAATTCGAACATCGTCTCCTCATTGTAAGTCTGGTTGGCTAAATCGCGGAAAAGCTGGTCGTAGTCGTCAAGCAGGTCGTTCTTGCCATGATTGATGACTGCCTTGCAAGCATCGGCAGCAATCTGATACAACTCACGAATGCGTTCCGTGTCATCACGCTGCGCAATCTTAACGGTAGACTTGTCATAGGGGACCGTGTTTAAGTCCCAGCGCAAAGAGTAACCAGCGGCATAGAGAGCCACACGGGCCAAAATGCCGTAAGCTGCATTTTTGGAGATACGCTCCGGCGTCGACAAATAACCCTCATCGTACCAAGGTAGTAACTCAACAGCGCGTTGTAGGTCAGTCACACAGTGATCATAGATGGTGTCGCGACTCACGCGGGACGAGGAGTACGTGGTCAGTTCACTGGTAGGCACATCGGTATAGGGCACATCGCCGTAGAAGCGCACGATATTCCAGTAGGCATAAGCACGGATGGCAAGTGCCTCACCCAGCAAGCCGTTCAGTTTAACCTGCTCACTCTCGTCCACACTCATGTCCGGCAGGTTCTTGATACAGACATTAGCATACTCAATAGCCTTGTACATGCTGGTGTAGGTAGAGTTGAGCATGGACGATGTATTGGTGTAATCGTAGTTGCTCACATTATATTTAGAGTTGTTTTCGGTGGAAGCACTCTCATCCGTTCCCTCCAAGAGCTGGTAGCCCAGTTCTTGATTATTCAGTGAATTGTAGGCACCCACCACCGCCATCTCTGCGCGATCCAGCGACTCGAAAATGGTGGTACTGTCGGCTTTTGACTCGGAAGGCATGTCCAGCCAATCCTCACAAGAAGTGAATGCCAACAGGCATGCCGATATACTTAAAATAGTTGTTATCTTTTTCATGACTACTTTCTTCATTTTTGTTAAAAAGTTAAGTTTACACCCACTACCCAGCTCTTAGAGCGCGGATAGGAAGAGTTGTCGATACCTGGTGTCAAAGCACTGCTAGAAGAAGCGACATCGGGGTCGTAGCCGCTATACCCTGTAATGGTGCAGACGTTGTTCATCGTACAATACACACGGGCATTGCTTATCTTGGCGCGCCGAACCAGTCCCTTAGGTAGCGTATAGCCGAGAGTGATAGTGCTGAGACGTAAAAACGAGCCATTCTCAATGTAATAACTGCTATGGTCGCTAATAGCAGTTTTGTTATTGCTCGAAATATTCCACATCATGTCGTCATTGTGCTGCCCAGGGTTCAGTTCCGCCAAACGTGCCAAACTCTTACTCTCCTTGCCGGTAAGCGGGTCGACGAGTGTGAAACGGTTCACCATGTCACCAATGGAGTTCTGGTTGGCCAAATAGGGGCCTACGAAGCGCTGCGTACTCATGTTGAACACATCGTTACCCACGGAGAAATTCATGAAGATATTCAAGTCGAAACCCTTATACGTAAAGGTATTGTTCCAACCGCCGGTAAACTTGGGCGAAGCGTTACCGATGACCGTACGATCGTTGGTACTCCACACCGGGTTTCCGTCATCATCAGTCTCGCCGGCAATCGACTTATATTTCACGTCGCCGGGTTTCACGCTGTTACGATCGAATCCTTTCAGCGAGGCGACTCCGTCTTTCAAGCGGTAGGTATCAACATCCACTTGTTCGAAGTCGTCAGTAGTGTAGATACCATCGTACACCAAACCGTAGAACTGCCCCATAGGCTTGTCCTTTTCAATCTTGAAGCCCATACGGCTTTCATAGTCCTGGATGAAACTGTTCGCCTCGTTGTTATCGCCGTAGATGTCGAGTACCTTGGAGCGGTTGAAAGCGATATTGAAATCCATCGTCCAAGTGAAATCTTTTGTGCGGATATTGGTAGAATTCAGCACTACTTCCACACCTCGATTACGGATGGAACCGATATTTTGATACTGGTCGCTGTAACCCGTAGAGGTAGGAATCTTCTGCTTGATAAGCAGGTTGCTGGAGACGTTGTTATACCAGTCTACCGACAGGTTGAAGCGGCTATTGAAGATGGAAACATCCAGACCGACATTGGTAGTGGTGGTTTTCTCCCACTTCAGTTCCTTGTTGCCGAGCGTGCTACCGGGAATATAAGTGATAAAATCGGTACCATTGATAGCGTAGTGTCCCGAACCGTAGTTGGTAGAATACATATTGTCGTCAATGTTGTTATTACCCGACGTACCGTAACCTACGCGCAGTTTCAGATTTTGGAAGAAGTCGGTGTTGTCTTTCATGAACGCCTCCTCAGAAATGCGCCATGCGGCAGAAGCCGAGGGGAAGAACCCCCACTGATTACCCTTGGCGAATTTGGACGAACCATCGCCACGAATAGTACCGGTAATAAGGTAGCGATCACCAAAGTTGTAATTGATACGACCGAAGACCGACACCATGCCCTCGCGGCTCTTGCTGGATTTCCACTCGTAAGGTGTTCCCATGGAAACATCGTTCAGACCGAAATTACCAGTGGTGAACTCACGGTATTCATTTTCCAACTTCATGGATTCCTGATACCACGTCTCTTGACCTAACAGGACGTTGAAATGGTGGTCATCCTTCACATCGAAAGCGTAGCTCAACGTATTAGTCCACTGGTAAGAGAACTTCTCATTATTGTCGCGTGAGCCGTAGCCATAAGGACTATTATTGCTCTTAGCGGTTTTAGTGGAGCCGTCGTCCCACATATCATCACGCACCTGCTGCCACATGTAACTGCCCGCCGTGCGGAACGTAAGGTTCTTAATAATGTCGAACTCCAAACCGGCGTTCACCGTGGCCATACGGGTGTATTTCTCCTTGGTAATGGCATTGTTGTTCAAGAGAGGATTATTGGAGTCGTAACCCGAGCTTCCGGGAATCTCCTCCATGTCGTCGGCCAAATCCTTGTTGAGCATCTCCTCGTTAGTCCAACGCTCACCGCCAGTCACAGGCTGTAGAATGGTTTGCTTCAACGTACCACCCAACGAACCGCCGCCCTCGAGTTTGGTCATCTGCAAGCTGCTGGAGAAATCGAAACGTACACCTTTCCACAGCTCGTGGTTGATCTTGGCGCGAATGCTGTTTTTCTGGTAACCGTGCTTAGCCATGATACCATCCTCACCGGTATAGTTGTAGCTCAGCATGTACTTAGTTTTCTCACTGCCGCCGCTGATGTTGACGTTGTGGTTCTGCGTGATACCAGTGCTGCCGAATACCTCGTCCTGCCAGTCTATGCCCGCACGATTGCCATACTGGTCATGGATGCGCTGGTAAGCCCCTGTGTAAAAATCGGCATCGTTAATGTTGCCACCGAAGATACCGGTAAAACTATCCTCGTTGCCACGCAGCAGTTGGTATTCATACTGGTACTTCACGTAATCTTCTACACCCAACAATTCTAATTTCTTGCCCAAGCGGTCGAAACTAACAAAACCGTTGTAACTGACCTCTGTCTTGCCAGACTTACCAGACTTTGTAGTAATGAGGATAACACCGTTCGAACCGCGCGCACCGTAGATGGCAGTGGCCGAGGCATCCTTCATCACATCAATACTCTCAATGTCGTTGATGTCGACGTTCTGCAAGCCGTTCTCCATCTGGAAGCCGTCCACAATGTAGAGGGGCGTGGTGCTCTGAGTGATAGACGTTCCGCCACGCACTGTGATGTTGATCTCGGCACCCGGCGCACCGCTCTGCTGAACGATATTTACACCAGCAGCTTTACCAGCCAATGCCTGAGCAGCCGTAGACACTGGTGCAATAGCCAGTTCCTTACTACCTACCGACACGGATGAACCAGTCAGATCCTTGCGCTTCACTTTGGCATAACCAATAGCAACCACTTCCTCCAACATTACCGAAGACTCCTTCAATGTAACATCAAAATGAGTTTTATTACCAATAACTACTGTTTGATTATCATAACCGATAAACGAAACAACCAGTTCCTTTGCAGAAGCCGGTACAGAAAGAGTAAAATTACCATTCATATCAGTAATAGTACCGACACCGGTATTACCTTTCACTGTTACAGAAGCACCGATCACTACATCTATCGCATCGCGAACTGTACCCGTAATCGTCTTGTTCTGAGCATAAATACTAAAAGGACAACTTATCAACAGAAGCATCAATAAGCATAGTTTTTTGTGTAAGATTCTCATAGACTATTAATATAAATTGGTTGATTAATTAATTCAAGATTAACAGTCCGATATAATTATTAATCGGACACAAAACTTGTGAGTGCAAAATTAAATATACTAACGTGCAGCTAAATATAATTACTGACATAAATACTTTCCTTTTTGACTTTCTCTTAAGTAAAAAGGAACTTACAAGTACTAAAACAACAGAAAATCAAGGGTTTTGTAAGTATTTTGACTGTTTACTGCCTGTTTTGACTTTAATCTAAGTCCTCATTCTCCGCTTCAGTCTCCCGACCGAAAGAACGGTATTCCAATGGTGTAAACCCTGTACGTTTTTTAAATAATGAAAAGAAATGTTCGGTAGATTTATAATCAAGCATAAAAGAAATCTCTTTGACGGACTGAGAAGTTCCGACCAACAACTGTTTAGCTTTACGTAGCTTCAGTTCTTGGAAATATTTGGCCGGCGCATAACCTGTATAGTCCTTGAACACTTTCCGGAACCAGGAATAGCTAATATTTAATTTCATGGCTAACTCTTCAGGATCGATATCCTTAAAGACATTCTCATTCATTATAATCTTAGCTTGCTCAATCTTCTGATCGACGTCACCTACCTCAAAAATCTTATTCTTCGAAATGGAAAGAATCATACCTACGATATGCAATACTATACCGCCAAGATACTGCTGAGAAGATATCTTATCCGCTTCGGCAATTTCTAAGGCGCGGGAAAAGAGAGATACCAGTTCCTCATTCAAACCGACCTCAAGCACTTGATTATCCTTTGACAAGAAACCGCCTTTCATCAAATTATCAATGACAGGTCCTTCAAAACCTATATAGTATTCATTCCACCCTGTCTGACGATAAGGATGATAGGTATGCCATTGTCCGGGAAACAGCACCATCAACCGTCCTTTACAGACTTGCTTTTCCGGAGTGGTTTCTGAAGAGAATAATCCCCGCCCATTCGTTATATAAACCAATTGGTATTCACGCAAAACACGTCCTTTCTGGGCATTAAAGAAATAGCCGGAAGGGTGATCTTTCAAAGGATATGGAGAGTCCGGCTGAATAGACTGAAAGCCGACAGTATTTACCCAAAGACCAAATTTTTGGTCCATGTCATTTACAATAAGATACTTAAATTCCACTCCTAAATCATTGTAATTCTTTGTCATAATACGTGTCCTTCATGATGGGTTCGGGACAAAAATAGGAAATATTTATGAAATAAGGGATAGCGATGCAAGATTTAATAAAAAAATCCCGGTTGGCAGAACAGGCATTCTTCCAACCGGGATTCGCTTATTTCTAAAAGGACTACTACTTCTTAACCACAATTTTATCGTACTGTTGCTCGGCCTTGATCTCCGTATATTTCGGCGCATCCATCATTTCAATCAATGCACGGAGAACAGGACCTTCACCCATCGGATCATTCTCTTGGGTAGGACGGTTATAATAATATGCAGGAGACGGCATGATACCTGTTCCGACACAGATTTTAGTAACATCACCTTTATCAGACATCAACGTCATCATACCCTTAAGTCCTTGCTCGGCGGCATAAATAAAGTCGGGATGCAGCCATCCGTGCTTTACACCGCGTGCAATACCAAAGACAAACATAGCCGTACCTGTAATCTCCTCATAAGAATCTTCCTTATCGAGAAGCTGGTGCCACAAACCGTTCTTACCTTGATAACGTACTACACCGCTGCACTGGCGACGGAAGCATTCCAATACTTCAGGACGCATCGGGTGATTTTGCGGCATCACTGCAAGTAAATCGGCAGTTGCCATAAAAACCCAACCGTTAGCACGGCTCCAATGAGCAACACCATGTTCATCCGTATCCGTATGATAGCAATGATAGAGAATACGCTTTTCAGGGCACCACAAATATTTATGATATTTGATTACCTGATTGGCAGCATCATTGATGTAATTCATATCACCGGTCATCTTAGCCATACGGGCAAGAAATGAGATAGCCATGAAAGCGTCATCCGCCCAAATTGTATTTTCATGAGGCCAAATGCGGGCAATAGTACCGTCTGCCAGACGAGGCTCACCATAATTCAGATGTTCGGCTGTTTCATTAATATAATTCAAGAAAGAATTATTCGGATGCTTCATCTGCAAGTCAATCAGACTGGCTCCCATAGGACCGTTGTCATCCAAACGCTTTCCACGGAAAATCATATGCCAGCTCAATTTACGAACTCCATACCAACCTTCATCTTTCATTGCCTGATCATATTGCTTCTTGAAGAAGTCCAGATTGCCTTCATTAAATACGAAGTTCATATTTTTAAAGACATAATCATCATACTTCTTAGCACCGGTTTTATCGGCCAATTCCATTAAAGCGATATGAGTCACTCCATTGGTATAATGCCAATTATTATACTTGCATGCAACCTTGACATTCATATCCAAAGGCAGGTCTTTAACCGACTTATAGGTTTTACCGGTCTTGGTATTCTTAAACTCATAAGTGGTGGTTGCAAGAATACGGTCTGCTATTTTTACGGCAAGGTCGGAAGCTGATAGTTTAGCTTCAGCCGCAGTCTTCATCGTTGTTTGCGAGAAGGCAGTGACAGCTGTTAAAAACAGCACACACGAGATAATAGTTTTCTTCATGGTATATTTGAATTATAATTAAAAAGCTTTACGGTATAAAGCCTCAATCTCTTCGACAGAAGTAGGACGAGGATTACCACCTGTACAAACATCATTAAATGCATCGACAGCCAATTGATGTAAATCTTCCTCTTTTACATTGATTTCATGTAACTTTTGAGGAATACCAATACTTAATGACAACTTACGAACAGCGTCTACTGCTGCACGTATTCCTTCACTTTCAGTCATGCCATCGGTATTTACTCCCATAGCTTTGGCTATATGAATATACTTAGGAGCAGCCGGAGACTCTGCATTGTACTCCATTACATACGGTAAAAGCAATGCATTGGCAACTCCATGAGGAGTATCATAATGAGCGCCTAACGGATGTGCCATAGAATGTACAATACCCAGGCCCACATTACTGAATCCCATACCGGCAATATACTGAGCTTGCGACATGGCTTCGCGAGCTGCTACATCGTTACCATTGTCTACCGCAGCTTTCAAATTAGCGGCAATCATTTCAATGGCTTTCAGCTCAAACATATCAGACATAGCCCAAGCGCCCGGTGTTATATAGCTTTCAATGGCATGTGTCAAGGCATCCATTCCTGTTGCGGCAGTCAATCCCTTCGGCATGGAATACATCAGTTCCGGGTCTACAATCGCAACAGCCGGAATGTCATTGGGGTCTACGCAAACCATCTTCTTTTTTGCGTCCTCATCAATTATCACATAATTAATGGTTACTTCAGCAGCAGTGCCGGCCGTTGTAGGCAAAGCAAAAGTGGGAACAGCCTTGTAACGGGTCGCAGCTACGCCTTCCAACGACTTCACATCTGCAAAATCCGGATTATTCACCACAATACCGATACCTTTTGCCGTATCAATGGAAGAACCGCCTCCCAACGCCACAATAAAATCCGCACCGGACTCTTTAAAAGCGGCTACGCCATGCTGTACATTGGCAATAGTAGGATTTGCTTTTACATCACTGAAAAGTTCATAAGGAATATGATTCTTTTCAAACACTTCAATTATCTTGTCTGCGACCTTAAAACGAATCAAGTCCTTATCTGTCACAAAGAAGGCCTTCTTAAAACCTCTGCGAATAGCTTCTACCGCGATTGTCTCCCGGCAGCCTGCTCCGAAATAAGAGGTTTCGTTCAATATCATCCTATACATAATTACGCTTCACTTTTATTTCGGTAAATTAAAAGCCACAGTCATCTCTTTCATTTGTTCCTGACTCATACCGTCCGGTTCAAAGCCCATATTCTTAGCCGCAATGTAAATCAGCGCGGATTTATTCAATACGTCTACCTGGTCAAAAGCAGACATAATATCCACATCTACTGCAAAAACTCCGTGCTTCTCCCACATAGCTACATCATAATCATTCAGGGCTTCAATAGTAGCGTCAGCCAATTGTACGGAACTTGGCAATTCATAGGGAATTATACCCAATCCACGAGGACAGAACGCTTTGGTTTCCGGAATCATGCTCCAAAGCAGATTAGTAGCCACATCTTTCTCCAGGAACTTCTTATTATGGGTCATAGCAATCAGTTCGATAGGATGTGTATGCAAAGATGCTCTATAAGGAGAACCTTTTTCAAGCAGATAATTATGAACTGCAAGATGAGAAGGTAATTCCGACGTCGGCATTACAGGCTGGTCCGCTATAATTACATAGCTGGCGCAGTCATCCAGAATACGGATTATTGAACCGTTTGCCATAGGCCAACGCGCCAAATCACGCATACGCATCTGAGTACCCTTACAATAGAAATAGCAACCTTTCAGATAAGGAAGCTGCTTACCTATCTGTTTAACCTCGCTGATAGCCGGCAGAGCTTTGATTTCATCATCTACATATTCAGTGATGTTTAAAGTTATATTACCACCATTACGTTCCGCCCAACCTTTTTGCCAAAGATATCCGGCTACTTCTGCCGCCTGATTGACTTCATAAGCCAACTCGGGACGATTTTCAAGAATTGATTTCATGTGTCTATTTAATTACAATTTATTAGATATTATTTTTATGCTTGTGCCATCGCCACTACAATAATAGAAGCGATAAGAACGGCTAATCCCGATATCAGTACGCCTATTGTACGAGAGCCGCATCCCTTCCATTCTTTCAGCAGGATTCCCCAAACATTACTGAATGTAACATTCAGTGACATCAGTATACTCCAAGAGAATGCAAGCAATATCGGACTGCCGCCTAAGAAACTTTTACCCATCTCCAGACCAAAGAATTGCGAATACCATAATACTCCGGCAAGAGCGCAAAACAAAATATTATTCACAAGGATATTGCCTTTGGCCGACAAGTATTCCTTACCTGTCTTATTCTTTATATTTTGCTGAATGCAATAAGCCGCATTCGTACAAAACCCGCCCAAAGTCACCAGAAAGATAACAGGAAGTCCGGCATACAACGGGGCCACACCACTGGCCAAAGCCGCTTCTTTAATAGGCGTTCCGGCATCCAGGCCGAGAGCAAAACAGGCACTCATCACACCTGCCAGTAAAGCGACCAACAGTCCTTTTGTCAGCGCAAAATCTTTCACGGCAGCCTTTTTTTCTTCCTCACTCATATTTTTGGAGCGCAGACTGCCTGCATAACCGATAATGGCAATTCCCGCCAAAGTAATGCAAACACCAATAAGGAGCATCAAGCCATCGCCATGTAATAAGTCTTTCCCTGCAAACAGAGCCGGAAACAAAGTTCCAAAGCCGGCACAAGTACCCAAAGCTATACTCTGTCCTAAGGCAACACCCAAATAGCGCATACTCAATCCAAATGTCAAACCGCCGACACCCCAAAGGACACCGTAAATAATAGCCGGCAATGCACCGCCGGCTCCCCAAAGTTCTATCAGGTTGCCATCAGCAGGAATGGCAAGTAAAGCGCCAAGCAACGGAAAGACGAGCCAGGCAAAAATCCCTTGTACCAGCCAAAAGTTTTCCCATGACCAGCCTTTAACTTTATTGATAGGTACATACGAACTGCTCTGCCCAAAGCTTCCCACAGCGATAATTAATAATCCTATTAGTGTATTCATGATAATCAATGGTTAATATTCTATGAGTAATGAAAGTAGCGGGCAAAGATACGCTTTCCCCGCTAAACACTATCATTAACTCTGATTAACTTAGTTACGTTTTGATGTAACCTCAGCTTCGTATTTCTCTATTTCAGCGATGAACTCTTCACCTACCGGCACATTATTCTTCAAGCAGAACATATCCCAAACGGCATTCCAAGGCAAAGCTTTGGCCTCTTCCAACAAAGCAAGACGTTGGAAACCTTGACCGGCAGCCTCATACTCGCGAAGTTTAGCCAGCGGTTCCAATAACGCACGCAACATACATTTCTGCGCAGCACGGGTACCGATGACATAAGCGCCTATACGGTTGATAGAAGCATCGAAATAGTCAAGACCGATATGTACGCGGTCTAAAGCATTGCAGCGAACAATTTCCTGGAAAAGTTCGAGAGTCGGGTCGTCCATGATAGTCACATGGTCGGAATCCCAACGAATCGGACGGCTTACATGAAGCATCAATTCCGGCACGAATAACAACATAGACGAAACTTTATCCGCAGCGCTTTCCGTCGGATGGAAGTGTCCCGTATCGATTGTTATCAGTTTCTGGTGTTGCACGCTGTAACCTACACAGAACTCATTAGAGCCTACCGTATAGCTTTCCAGACCGATACCGAACACCTTGGACTCCAGGCAGTCTTTCATATTCTTATACTCCGTAGCAAAAATTTGGTCGAGAGAGTCCTTAAACAACTCACGATATTTCATACGGTTTACAGTCACATCCTTACTACCGTCGTGTACCCAAAGATTCATGATACAAGGATCACCCTGACGGCGTCCCATCTCTTCTGCAATGGCACGGCAACGTTTGGTATGTTCAATCCAGAAATCACGGATGCTCTTATCCGGATTAGATAAAGATAAGTTACCGCTTTTCGGATGCGAGAAAGAGGTTGAATTGAAATCCAGTTTCATTCCGTTTTCAGCGGCCCACTGCATCCAGCTCTCGAAATGCTTCACTTCCACTTGGTCACGGTCAACAAAGGTACCGCCAAAATCACCGTAAATTTCATGCAGGTTCAAACGGTGCTTACCGGGGATATAAGAAGCGGCCTTTAAAATATCGCCGCGTAATTCTTCCATATTACGAGCCTTACCGGGATAATTACCTGTAGTCTGGATACCGCCGGTCAACGAGCTGCCCGACTCAAAACCGAGGACATCATCAGCCTGCCAGCAGTGCATGGAAATCGCAACCTTCTGAAGTTGTTCCATTACCTTTTCTACATCTACCCCAAGAGCAGCATAACGTTCCTTAGCTACTTCATAAGCCTTTGTTATTAGTTCTTCTTTCATGATACTGATTTATTTTATATGATTGTTAAACATTAATGATTCATTGTCACCTGTTTGAAATGTAAATATGCGGTATCCCACACTTCCGCATCTTCCGGATAGAAAGTTTCCAAAGAAATAGAGCGATTGATTAATTGACGCATGGAAGCAATATCTTTTGCCGTTCCTGCCGCCAACGCCTGAATCATAATATTACCGATTGCCGTAGCCTCAGACGGGCCTGCCACAACAGGAATACCGACAGCATCGGCTGTCCATTGATTCAATAAATCATTACGGCTTCCACCGCCGATAACATGAAGTGTATCTATCGGATGAGGAGAAAGAGTGCGAAGATTATCCAAAACCTGACGATAGCGCAGGGCAAGACTCTCAAAGATACAACGAACAATTTGACCTCGTGTCTGCGGAACAGGCTGGTGAGAATCCGAACAGTACGTCTTTATAGCCTGTTCCATATCGGCAGGATTGGCAAACAAAGCATCATCAGGATTAATCAGACTGCGGAACGGTTCACTGGCATTCGCTTCGGATATCAGCTCCGGATACGAAGTCTCTCCCCATGCCGCACGACAGCGTTCCAACAGCCACATTCCACAAATATTTTTCAATAAACGGATAGTGCCATTCACGCCGCCTTCATTCGTAAAATTTAAAGATTCGGTTTCTTCTGTAATAACCGGGCTTTCTGTTTCCACTCCCATTAAAGACCAAGTCCCGCTACTCAGATATGCAAAATCAGGATTCATTGCAGGAACTGAAGCCACAGCAGAAGCCGTGTCGTGCCCGGCAACCGCAATTACAGGTATCTCTCCCAATCCGGTCATACGCTGTACTTCTTTTGTCAATGTTCCTATTTTCTCACCGGGGTAAACAAAGCGGCCAAAATTATTCTCCGTCAGTCCGAGCTCGCGCAGCAAAGCATTTTCCAGTTTACGGGTTTTCGCATTTACCAGCTGCGCCGTGCTGGCAATGGTGTACTCCGTTACCTTTTCCCCGGTCAGCATATAACTTAAAGCATCAGGTATAAAAAGCAGTTTATCGGCAGCGGCCAATGCACTGTCACCATTCCGTCTCAATGTATCGAGCTGGAACAAAGAATTGAAGTTCATAACCTGAATACCCGTCCACTCATAGACTTGTTTACGGGCTACTTTTTCAAAGAAAGCGTCAGGCGCTCCGGCAGTATGGGGATCACGGTACGAATAAGGTTGACGAAGAAATCCACCATCTTTACCCACGCAAACAAAATCCACTCCCCATGTATCGATACCAATGGAAGTAATTTCAACATCTCCTTTTTGAGCGACTATTTTCAATCCTTCGATAATATGCCGGTAAAGTTCATATATATCCCAGTAAAAATGTCCGCCGGTTTCAATCAAACGATTCGGGAAGCGATTCACATCTTCCATTTCCAATCCTTCCGGTGTGAAGGTTCCCAAGATAGTACGGCCACTGGTAGCACCCAAATCGACCGCAAAAAAACATTGTTTCATGGTAATTAGTTTTAGTCGCTATTTCATGATACAAAAATAGGGGAATCATCCCCTATTCTTTGTACTTATTTTGACTGAAAGGGTGTCAGATTTGACAATCCATTTCGTCCGCTATTACCACATCCGACTTCTTATTTCATATCCTCACAAAAACGGGTAACAACTTGCTCGCCTTCCGTATTGCGGATAGTTACATTCTTCATCGTAACAGCCTTGCTATAAATAAATTCGGCGCCCAATCGTGAAGTAATATCAATATCTTCCAACACGACATTCTCAATCGGCATTTCAGGAATACCGTTGAAGAATAATGCGCGACGGGCTCCTGCACATATCAGATTCTTCACATGAATATTCCGGAAACAAGGAGTTGTTTCGTCCACAGGAAGCGGATCGACTTTAGCCGGAACCTTTTCACCGCTTTCCAACACTTCAACGGCAGATTTTCCACCATAATAAAGATTGAAAGTAATCGGTTCGGTAGGAATATCCATCATGGAAACATTGGTAATCCAGATATTTTCAACAATACCGCCACGGCCGCGCTTACTTTTAAAGCGCAATCCCACATCCGTTCCCAAGAACTGACAATTGCTGACAGACACGTTGCGTACCCCGCCGCTCATCTCACTGCCGACAACAAAACCTCCATGTCCTTTAAATACCGTACAGCCATCTACCACTACATT
The DNA here is from genome assembly GCF_015555825.1 of Bacteroides clarus. Lineage (NCBI taxonomy): Bacteria > Pseudomonadati > Bacteroidota > Bacteroidia > Bacteroidales > Bacteroidaceae > Bacteroides > Bacteroides clarus. The sequence goes on from NZ_JADNLF010000017.1 coordinate 49,093, forward strand.
TTCACAAGGACGTGCACGACGGCGGCCATCTTCATCCTTACCGCTTTTCAGGCAGATTCCGTCATCTCCCACATCAAAAGTAGAATTCACAATCAGCGCGTTTTTACAAGATTCCAAATCCAGTCCGTCACCATTCTGCGCATAGCTCGGATTACGCACCTGCACGTCTTCAACCAGTACATTCTCACACATCAGCGGATGTAAGTTCCATGCCGGAGAGTTCTGGAATATCACTCCTTGCAACCATACATTCTTACATTCTATCAGGCTCACCATTACCGGACGAAGGAAATGACGGACACTTTGCCACTCTTCTTCCGTTTGCAGATTCTGAGGGACATTCATATTACTGATAGTATCTCCTTTCAAAGTTTCAGGATAAGGAAACCAGTAAGTAGGACGTTTATATACGCCACCACGGGCTGTCGTCTGCTTCCAAACACTCTCCGTGACTTTCTCACGCTTCAGCGGGCGCCAGTAATGACCGTTTCCGTCGATAGCTCCCTCGCCTGTTATCGCCACATTCTCCAAATTACGACCGGAAATAGGCGACTGGCAACGACGGGTATCCAAACCCTCAAATACAGTTTCCACCAAAGGATAGAGGTCTACATCGGGAGAGAAAAGGATAACGGCTCCTTTTTCCAAATGCAAATCGATATTACTTTTCAACACAATAGGTCCTGTCAGCCAAACACCGGCAGGAACAACAAGATGCCCTCCCCCTTGTTCGGAAAGAGTATTGATTGCATCGGCAAAAGCCGATGTACATAGAGTTTCTCCATTACCGACAGCATTGAACTCTGCCAGATTAACCGTACGGTCGGGAAATCTCGGCGCTTCCACACGAGGCATGTCAAAAGGCAGGTTACGATAAACAGCTTCATACTTATAGTCCGCAGACTGGCAAGCACTGAATAGCCATAAACAAATAGCAGCGATTACATACAATGGTTTTGTCATTCTTAATAGCGTTTTAAAGTTAGCAAACGTACCGGAACATATTTTCCGATACATACATTAATTATCTCCTAAATAATAAGACGGTACAGGCGCCTGAGGATACCCCATACTACGATGAGCTACATAGCTACGGTACAAAGCGTCCTGCATCAACGTTACCCTACGGTCTGTCGCAGGAATATTGGTGCGATAGATACGCAGTTCGCCGGGTAAAGCCGTTATCAGTTCCTCGCGCCAATCACCTTCCATATCAGCCATCAGCAATATATCCCCTTTGATATTTTCCGTTAATATCTCACCTTTCCATTTCCAGATACTCTGGTCACGTCCACCGGAAGAGGAACCTGCTCCCCAACGGTTATCGTCTCCTTTGAATGTCTCACGCAACAAATCGGCATCCCACCATATCCAGTTACGGCAACCGGGTATCTCATCTTGAGATACTTGCAGTTTCTTTCCGTCGGCAGTAAGCAAATATCTATCGGTGCTTCCTCCTTTACGGTCTTCGCTGGCAAAACACTCCAATCCGGGATGAGCAGGGTCAAAATCCGCTACCATGCCGTCGCCTACATGATAGGTCGTATGTCCGATACCCCATATCAATTTACCCGTAGCAGCATCCACTACCGAAACGCCACGGCCGTCTTCCTTTTTCGGTTCACTTACCATAAACACCTGCATGCCCTCCATATCGGGACGCAACTTGCAAAGATACGCTTTGTCGCTGTGTCCCAATCCCGAGGACCACAAAAGCGTTCCGTTATCATCGAGCATACAAGAGCCTAACATAACCTCATCGCGACCGTCACCGTCTACATCGGCAGTAACCATGCTATGCGCGCCCATACTACGGACAATAGGATTTTCCTCATCACCATCCCAACGCCACACACGTTCCAATTTACCGTTTTTCAACATCCAGGCATCCACAACCATCAACTTATAAGTACCGCGTGCCGCCAGAATGAACGGCGTCTTTCCGTCTAAATAGGCAACTCCCATCTGATTACGATTCTGTCGAATCAGATTTCCGTAACGGTCATTGCGTTCAGGCCAATCCACGCGGTCTATCTCCTGTCCGGTCATGCCGTCCAATACGGAAAGATATTCACTCCCGCCGCAAACACGCCCTTTCCCGTTCTTCACATAGTCGGTACCCGCCGTTTTAATCGCCACTTCGGCCTTACCGTCTCCATTGAAATCGTAAACGATGAAAGGCGAGTACCAGATACCCGGTTCAATACCCGGCCCCATATCGTATGTCCACAGATAAGTGCCGTCACTCAAATAAGCGGATATTTTATAAGTTTTTCCGGTAGTGTCACCCGGCATGCCCGGGTCGACATTTGTTTCGGGAGTACGGATGATATAATCATAGGCCCCGTCACCGTTCAGGTCGGCCAACGCTATCTTTCCGGCTTTTGCATTATCTTTCAGGCGAATAGATGTATAAGGTTTCAAATCGGCCGATACAACCTTCCGTTTTTCCGATACAACCGGTTTCTGTCCTTTTACAACAGCCTCCACCCAATAAACGGCTTGTTCATGAGGGGTGGCATCCACAAAGTCGCAAGTACGGGAAACAGCTTTTTTCGTCAAGCGACGAGTCTTTCCGTCTACTTCACGATATACATGGAAAGCCGTGGCAGGAGCATCCGATGCCAGCAAACGCCAGCTGAGATACACGGATTTGCCGTCCCGGGAAGGAGCGACCGCCAGTCCGCGGTTTAATTTCTCAGTAATCCGTTCTTGAGCGAATCCCTCTACCAACGGTTTAGGCTCGTGCTTAGGGTCAAGAATCTCATAGAAATAGTTTCGTTCACGCGGGTCTTGAGCGTGTAAGGAGCAGAAAGCGCAAACAAACGCTACCCCGGCCCAACTGATTTTTTTCATTGCATTTCGTTTTTAGTTATCTTCAGCGGTATAATACGTACAGGGCCTAACAAACCGCTCGGTACAGGTTCCCAACCGGCATAAGTCCCTTTTTTATAACCAAGCGCCGCAATATTTATATCTTTGAAGATACGCCACTTCACTCCACGGCGATCCATATCGGCTATGCGGTTGGCAGAAAGATTGGTCACTTCTATTTCCAGAATATTCTTTCCCGAACGCAAGTATTGCCCGATGGGGCAACAATAGGGTACAGCCCACAAAATAGCAACCTCCCTACCATTGATACGTACACGGGCGCTTTCACGAACGTCACCGAGTGAGAGCAGCCAATCCTGAGCAGAGGCGGGATTTTCAATCACAAAAGCGGTTGTATAGCAACCTGTTCCCATAGTTGTTCCGGCACCTTCAAAGGATAAATCCGTCCATGAGCCCAAAGAAACGGAATCCGGTGCACTATGTACCGCAGGAGCGCTTTCCACAAACCGCAGGCTCCATAAACCGGACAGTTCGACAGTTCCCTGCGCAACAGTCTGATACTTCCATTCCGGAACCTGTACATCAGCTTCCGTGAAAGTCTTCAATATGGCTGATTCCCCGGAAGCCAATTGTAAATAAACTTCCGTCTTGCCATCCTTCTGGCGCAGAAGAGCCTTACCGGAAGATCCGTTCATCGGATTATAAAGCATAGCCGAACGTGCAGGTACGGCCAACGGTATCCAACTTTCCGTATCTTTCCCGGTCAGTGCGGATATGAAATAATGATAGCCCTCCGTGTTTTTGCGACGAATACAACTCAAATCAAAAGATGTCTTCATCGCCTCCGGTATGGCAGCGGTCTGTGCCAGCGTACGGGCATAATCCGTACCGAAGAGCACCGTTTGGTCTTTACCACGTTCATTCCCTAATTTCTTTATCTGCTCCAAAGTACGTTTAAATTCCGTGCGGCGCCGTTCCAATCCGGCATATCCCGGAACATCTTCCGGATATTGATCCAAAAATACAACAGTCGCCCCCTCTTTCGCCAAATCAAGAAGCTTGGCAAGTACATCCGCAGGCATCAAACGCGCCCCGGGAACCACCAATGCCTTATACGTTGTTCCGCCGGACGTTACGATTCTCTTATCGCGACAAGCAGCCGTACGGATGAAATTATCGGAAATATAATCCATATCGTAACCGGCATCATTGATACGGTGCACCGCCTCTATAAAGCCCGGAGCACGCTGTGCCATTTTATGAATATCGAACATCAGCAGTCGTCCGTCCTGCTCCTGCCACATATCATACAACGGCAGATACACAAGAAAGTCATTATCCGGCTGTCCCATTTGCAAGAAGCTCTGACAACGGGATATATACTGGAAGAATGCGGGCGCATCCCGCCATATACTGTTCGTCGGGCTCATATCCACCGTAGCATAAAACTTCCAACCGGGCCAGGCAGCCTCGGCGGGAGAATAGGTCGTGCCATGGAAAAACGTATGATTGACGCCGGAAACGAACATGAGGTCGATATCCGGCTTACATTGCGACAAAGACGTACGGAAATGCTCCGTCAGCCAAGTAAAAGTCTCCGAAGAAGTATAAGGTTTGCCGGCGATATGAGCGCCCGAAGAAGCGTATTTCAGCATGGAGAGGTCGGAGTCATTGGGACGCGTCAGCGAATCCTTACGCAATCCCCGTATACCGAAATCGGATAGGCCGAAGCCTTCGCACTCAGGAATATCCACCGTAGCATAAAGGTCTATCAGATTTCCCGGCGAACCATGAGCCTGGTTTCTGGTCTTAGAACCGTGCAGATGCGCCCACTCCGTCCACTGACGGGTAAAGTTCTCCTGCAATAATTCACTGAGAGTTTCGCGATAATCGGAGATGATGCGTCGGGTTTTGTCCGAACGCTCCCCTGTCGCCAGAAACTCCGGCAGATGTTCTTCCAGTTTATAACCGCGACGTGCCAGAAACTCATCAAAAAGTCCTTCCGACCAGTCCGCCCCGTAAACCTCATAGGAGTCGTTAAAGAAATTATGAGGATAAGCGGTAGCGCTGCCGGACGTATCCTTGAACCGTCCATCGAAAGCGCGTTCAAAACGTCCGAGATAGTTTTTCACGGCACGGGCCGAAAAATGATTCATCACATACCCCTCACCGCCGGGAGCCGCACGTTTCACTTTCTGCAAAGTCTTGCCGCAAAAGGCGGCAATCAAACGCCAATTGCCTTTCGGAGCTTTCCAACATAGCATTCCGTCTTTCACCTTATTCGTCAAATCCAGACACTTTCCCTTATCGGAAAAAGCCATCAGACGTTCCAATTCGGCATAAGGCCGCTGTTTTCTATCGGCGACTTCTATCTTTTTGTCGAGCGTATTCCCGCCCTCCAACCGGTATTCCGTGACAAACAGTTTGCAGGCTGCGTCTTCTATTCCCACTTCAGGACCGCCGAACGGCCAGCCGGTACCGGTATTCATATCAATCTGCATTCCCAAACGGGACGCTTCACTTTCCGTATATTGCAGCATCTGCATCCATCGGGGAGAGAGAAACGGAATATCCTTCGCGTCATTTCCCTGCACGCCATAAATCGGAGTAATCTCCATCGTACCCATTCCCGCCGCAGCATACGCTTCCAAATTACGGGTCAGGTTTTCCTTATCCACCGCGCTTCCCATCCACCACCAGCGGGCAGCCGGCCTGGCATCCAAACTAATCTCCGGCCACGAAACATCTTGTGCGGACAAAGCCCCTGCGCAAAATGCAAACATGGCAATACAAAACAACCGATTCATACCTGTCTTATTTTTCCAGTTCCAAACATCCCATAATGAACGGACCTGTTGCCTTAGCATCGTTATCCCTCATCTTCTCACCTATATAATATTCAAAGCTTCCGTCACGATACGGATGACCGCCCAAGCCGCCAACCTGGCAGCAACGGGTCAAAGTCAAAGTACCGTCCTGTTTCTCCACCAACAGCTTGTCTTTCAGACCTTGCAGAGCCTTTTCCGCCACAGCGCGATATTTTGCATCGATATATCCTTTATTCACCGCTTTTGCATAAGCATACATACATTGGGTGGTTACGGATGCCTCGGGGAAATTCCCCTTGCGCTTGGGTTGGTCGATAACCTGGTACCAAAGTCCGGCCTTATCCTGATATTTCGGCAGTGTTTCCGCCAGTCCGCGAATATAGCCGAGCATATCAGCGCGTCCCGGATGATTTTCCGGTATAAAGTCCAAGGCGTCCACCAGCGCCATAAACCACCAGCCTATACTGCGTCCCCAGAAGTTGGGGGAATGTCCGGTCGCCGGATCGGCCCAACGCTGGCTCTTGCTCTCGTCCCACGCATGATGGTACAATCCTGTCTCGGCATCATAGGTATGTTTATGGCAGAGACGGAATTGCTTCACCGCCTCATCGATCCATTCCGGCCGGTTGAATTCCGCGCCATACTGCGCCATAAACGGAGAAGCCATATACAGCCCGTCCAGCCACATCTGATGCTGATAAATCAGTTTATGCCAGAAGCCGCCCTCCAAAGTACGAGGCTGGTTTTTCAATTGTCTGATAAGAATATCCATTGCCGCCTTATATCTCTGATCGCCGGTTTCACGATAGAGGTCGAACAGCACCTTTCCCGAGTTGATGAAATCCAAGTTGTAAGTAGACTTATCATACAGATGAATTTCTCCTTTTTCATTAATCAGAGAGTCGGCCCACTGCTTCACGTAGTCATAGTAACGACGTTCGCCCGTAGTCTTCCACATCTGCAACATGGCGCAACAGCCTACTCCCTGGGCATAGCCGAAAAACAAACGCTTACCGTGGTCCAACTGATAAGCCTGCGGGAAACGCATCATCTCGGAGTCGGCAAACCAACGTGCATACGAGCCTTGTTCCCATGTATCCGTACGGAAAGGCACTGCGGGTAAGCCGGACTTATTATAGAGATTCACACGGAAGAAGTTACAAAAACCGTAACGTACGGCAACCGGTTCCGCCACCTGCGGAGCGGAAACCTCCAACCGGCTGCCTTTTATCACAGCCACCGCCGGATAAAAACGACGGTCGGCCCCTGCAACCAGGAAACCCTTGACCGGAGCATCTTCCGGTGTCATCAATCCGTCTTCGGCATATTCAAAACTCAATACGGCCTTATTGCCGCTGACCTTCATCGTTTTAAAGAGCGGACCGGAATAAGCCACATCCTTACCATATTGTTTGGCAAGCGCCCATAAAGCCATGCGCTCACCGGCCACCCGCTTATTACGCGGATGAATATCCGTAACGACCGCCATACCCACGTTCTTCAGCCCGCTCTGCCATGTTTTGAGCTGCGCTTCACGAATACCGGCCGGTTGCCCTTTATGCGGAGCAATCTGCATGAAATAGAAAGGCATATCGGGTTGTTTCCATTCTTTCCGCCAACTGTTGATCATATTGGTAAATACCTGCTGATATTTTTCATGGCGAATGGCATTGGATTCTCCCTGATACCAAATATTTCCCTTCACCGTATATCCCAGAATAGGATGAATCATTCCGTTCCAAAGCGTGGAAGGAACCTTGCAATATCCTTTTTCCTGCTTCACGTTCTTCAGGGCGAAATCTTCGAGTACGTCCGTATAAAGCGGATTATTCTTCATGACACCCATTTTCGTCCACGACTCCGCATGCGTGCCGCCCCAGGTAGACTGTATCATACCTACCGGTACATTCAGTTCTTTATGCAATCTGCGTCCGAAAACGAATCCCACCGCCGAGAAGTCATACAGGTTTTTCGGCGTGCACACCAGCCACCGGCCTTGACAATCATCCATTTCACCCTCGGGAGCCAACTGATGTTCCACCCGGAACAAACGCAGCTCCGGATAATCCGCATCTTTCATTTCCTCGGCTTCCGTTATCATACCGGTCATCCATTTTTTATCGGGATGCTTGGAAACCGGATATTCCATATTGGATTGTCCGGTACAAAGCCATACTTCACCTATCAACACATTATTAATAGTAATCGAATTTTCACCGCTCACCGTAACGGACTGCCCCTTTGCGGCCGCAGGCGTTTTCAACTTCACGGTCCATTTACCGTCAGCCGCAGCTTTGGTTGTTACGGTTTTATCCGTCCATGATGTTTTTACCGAAACGCGTTCACCGGGCGTCGCCTTTCCCCACAGATTGACTTGCGCATTTTGCTGCAAAACCATATTATCGGAAAAGATGGCCGGAAGTACCACTTTGGCAGAAACGGAACCTGCCAATACTAAAAGAAAGGAAATAAATCCAAGTAGTTTTTTCATGTGCCTTTGATAGTTTTAATAGAATTAAGAAACGAACTTTATTCTGCATTGCAAAAATAAGAGCTTCACGGCAAACGAGTTCTGAGTCTTTTGGCGGTTCTCTTATTGTTTTTGTCGTTTATCGCCTTTACAAAGGCCAGAAGCTGTCTTATTTTTACAAACCTTATACTATCCGCCGTTCAAAGCAACGAACGGCACAAAAGTCTTACCTTGACACACTTACGTACAAAGAGAATCAATCGCCGAATTTCACCAGCTCTACCCTTTCGCCCAAGACACGGCAATATTTACCGTTTTCCTTACGGCGTTCGGGGATAAACTGCACGCGGACAGCTTTCACTTGCTCCGTACTGACCTCTTCGGGCGTATCCACTCCGTTTCCCGCGCAGCTCAATTTGTAGTAGAAAGAGCCAAGCCCGTCCAGATGGACACTGTTGCCGTTCTCCATAAAGAATGACATGACTTCCGGCAACGAACGGATTACCGCATGCACATCCGCGGGCGTAACCGTACACTTCCGGCTGATGGCTTCTCCCAAATCCTGCGTATTGACTGTGTGTTTGTTGACACATGCACGGGGAAACCATTTGTATTTCCCGCCTACTTTGGCACGACTCTTTTTATAAAACATACCGACTTTATTTTAAAAGGTGAATAACTTCCTCAGGCTACCTGCCTGAGGTTACCGCAAAGATACGATTAAAAGCCTTCTAATATACTATTAAAAGGCTTTTAATTATATATTGTAAGCCTTTTAATCATATCTCGGTCATAGACTCATCACGGGTAACCCTACGGACAAGTCCGCCATCCCCGCCAAGAAACAGTCCCAAGCATGCATACATATACCGTTGTTTTTACAATTATTGCATATAAAGAATAAAAAAATTCTCATTTCTGTATATTCTTTCCAAAATATTCCCTACTTTTGCGCCGTTCTAAGAATAATTATACAGAAAGATGAAAAAGAAAGCTAATCGGTTAGATGCCATCAAGATGATAATCTCAAGCAAAGACATCAGTTCTCAGGAAGAATTGTTGCAGGCTTTGGGGAAAGAGGGCTTTGAACTGACGCAAGCCACCTTGTCGCGCGACTTAAAGCAACTGAAAGTAGCCAAAGCGGCCAATATGAACGGGAAATATGTATATGTACTGCCTAACAACATCATGTACAAACGCAGCAACGACCAAAGTGCCAGCGAAATGCTGATGACCAGCGGGTTCGTTTCACTTCATTTCTCCAAGAATATTGCCGTCATCCGCACCCGTCCGGGCTATGCCAGCAGCATGGCCTACGACATCGACAACCGCGAATGTCCCGCCGTACTGGGCACTATCGCCGGGGACGATACGATAATGATGGTTCTGCACGAGGCTGCATCCCATGAAGAGGTGCGTGTTTTTCTGTCACAAATCATTCCTAACATGAAGTAAGTCAGTATAACTATAATATAACGAAATAAAAGAAATGGATTCGAAACAAATTGATGTGATGGTAGCTGATGCCTCACATGAAGTTTACGTGGATAAGATTTTGGATACCATCCGAGAAGCTGCCAAGGTACGCGGAACGGGCATCGCGGAACGCACGCATGAATACGTAGCGACTAAAATGAAAGAAGGAAAAGCTATCATAGCTTTGTGTGGAGAGGAATTCGCCGGTTTCACTTACATCGAGAGTTGGGGAAACAAGCAATATGTAGCTACATCAGGACTTATCGTACATCCCGACTACCGCGGCCTGGGACTTGCAAAACGCATTAAGACGGCTTCTTTCCGCCTGGCACGCCTGCGATGGCCCAAGGCCAAGATTTTCAGTCTGACCAGTGGGGCTGCTGTCATGAAGATGAATACCGAACTGGGCTACGTACCGGTTACTTTCAATGAGCTGACAGACGACGAGTCTTTCTGGAAAGGTTGCGAGGGCTGCATCAACCATGACATATTAGTAGCCAAAAACCGGAAGTTTTGCATCTGTACGGCAATGCTTTACGACCCGAATTTACACGAAGAAGATAAAATATAAATAAATGAGGAATTATGAATGAAGAATTACTATGCAGCATAAAGCGCAGCCAAATTCTTCATTCTTAATTCTTCACTCTTAATTTAAAACTTATGGAAGCAAAGAAGAAAAAAGTAGTGGTCGCATTCAGCGGTGGTCTGGATACTTCATTCACAGTTATGTATCTGGCTAAAGAGAAAGGATACGAAGTATATGCGGCTTGCGCCAACACCGGTGGTTTCAGCCCCGAGCAGTTGAAAACCAACGAAGAAAACGCCTACAAGTTGGGTGCCGTAAAATATATCACTTTGGACGTAACGCGGGAATATTACGAAAAGAGCTTGAAATACATGGTATTCGGCAATGTGTTGCGTAACGGCACTTATCCCATATCCGTAAGTTCCGAACGTATCTTCCAGGCATTGGCCATTGCACGCTATGCCAACGAAATAGGCGCAGATGCCATTGCGCATGGGTCTACCGGCGCGGGCAACGACCAGATACGCTTCGACATGACTTTCCTTGTAATGGCTCCGGGCGTGGAAATCATCACCTTGACACGCGACATGGCATTGAGCCGCCAGGAAGAGATAGACTATCTGAACAAACACGGCTTTGCAGCCGACTTCGCCAAACTGAAATATTCCTATAACGTAGGTTTGTGGGGTACTTCCATTTGCGGCGGTGAGATTCTGGATTCCGCACAGGGACTTCCCGAAAGCGCTTACCTGAAACATTGTACAAAAGAAGGTAGCGAGCAGTTGCGCCTGACCTTTGAAAAGGGTGAACTTAAAGCGGTCAATGATGAAAAGTTTGACGACCCCATCAAAGCCATCCAGAAGGTAGAGGAAATCGGCGCGGCTTACGGCATCGGCCGTGACATGCACGTGGGCGATACGATTATCGGTATCAAAGGCCGTGTAGGTTTTGAAGCCGCCGCTCCCATGCTGATTATCGGCGCGCACAAGTTCCTTGAGAAATACACATTGAGCAAATGGCAGCAATACTGGAAAGACCAGGTAGCCAACTGGTACGGTATGTTCCTGCACGAAAGCCAATACCTGGAACCGGTAATGCGCGATATTGAAGCCATGCTGGAGTCTTCTCAGCGCAATGTAAACGGTACCGCCATTCTCGAACTCCGTCCGCTCAGCTTCTTCACCGTAGGCGTGGAGAGTGAAGACGACCTTGTAAAGAACAAATTCGGCGAATACGGCGAAATGCAGAAAGGCTGGACTGCGGAAGACGCCAAAGGCTTCATCAAAGTGACCTCTACCGCACTGCGCGCCTATTACTCAAACCACAAAGACGAAAAAGAAAACATCTGATATGGAAAAGAAACTGACACGTTCCGTCAACGACAAAATGCTTGGCGGTGTATGTAGCGGCCTCGCCAAATACTTCGGTCTGGACCCTACACTGGTACGCTTGGGATATGCCTTTCTCTCAATATTCACTGCCGGGTTTCCCGGAATCGTGCTCTACATTTTGGCCTGTATCATCATACCTAAAGACACTGCAATATGATTAAAGTAGGAATCATCGGCGGAGCCGGATACACGGCAGGCGAACTGATACGCCTGTTGCTGAATCATCCCGAAGCGGAAATCGTATTCATCAACAGCTCGAGTAATGCCGGCAACAAAATTACCGACGTACACGAAGGACTGTACGGAGAAACAGATTTAGTATTCACCGACGAACTTCCGTTGGACGAGATTGATGTGCTTTTCTTCTGCACGGCACATGGCGACACCAAGAAATTCATGGAAAGCCATAACCTGCCGGAAGACTTGAAAATAATCGACCTCTCCATGGACTATCGCATCAAGAGCGATGACCATGACTTTATTTACGGACTGCCCGAGTTGAACCGCCGGGCTACCTGTACGGCAAAGCATGTTGCCAATCCCGGATGCTTCGCAACCTGCATCCAGCTGGGATTGCTTCCGCTTGCCAAGCACCTGATGCTGAACGATGACATTATGGTGAATGCCATCACCGGCAGTACCGGTGCGGGCGTCAAGCCGGGAGCGACAAGCCACTTCAGCTGGCGCAACAACAACATGAGCGTGTACAAAGCTTTCGAGCACCAGCACGTGCCCGAAATCAAGCAATCGCTCAAACAGCTCCAGAACAGTTTTGATTCGGACATCGATTTCATCCCCTACCGCGGCGATTTTCCCCGCGGCATCTTTACCACTATCGTGATAAAGACCAAAGTGGCGCTGGAAGAGATTGTCCGTATGTACGAAGAGTATTACGCCAAAGACTCCTTTACGCATATCGTCGACAAGAACATAGATTTGAAGCAGGTTGTCAACACCAACAAATGCCTTATACACTTGGAAAAGCATGGTGACAAGCTTCTTATCATTTCCTGTATAGACAACTTGCTGAAAGGAGCCAGCGGCCAAGCCGTACACAACATGAATCTGATGTTCAATTTGGAAGAAACGGTCGGCCTCAAACTGAAGCCCAGCGCTTTCTAAAGCATTTTTAATTTGTAATCAGTTACTAAAAGAATGAAACTATTCGATGTATATCCCCTTTTCGACATTAATATTGTCAAAGGAAAAGGCTGCCATGTATGGGACGACAAAGGTACGGAATACCTCGACCTCTACGGCGGTCATGCGGTAATCTCTATCGGGCATGCACATCCGCATTACGTAGAGATGATCAGCAAACAAGTAGCCACACTCGGATTCTATTCCAACTCCGTTATCAACAAACTGCAGCAGCAACTGGCAGAACGGTTGGGCAAGGTCTGCGGATACGACGATTACTCCCTGTTCCTTATCAACAGCGGAGCCGAAGCCAACGAGAACGCGTTGAAACTCGCTTCGTTCTATAACGGACGTACACGCGTGGTATCTTTCTCAAAGGCTTTCCACGGACGGACTTCATTGGCAGTAGAGATGACCGACAATCCTAAAATCATCGCCCCTATCAATAACTGCGGACACGTAACCTATCTCCCGCTGAATGACATAGAGGCAATGAAAGCCGAACTGTCAAAAGGCGATGTATGCGCCGTAATCATCGAAGGCATTCAGGGAGTGGGCGGCATACAGCTACCGACCGATGAGTTTATGCAAGCCCTGCGTGAAACCTGTACCAAATACAATACCATACTGGTTCTGGATGAAATCCAGAGCGGTTACGGACGTAGCGGCAAGTTCTTTGCCCACCAGTACAACGGCATTAAAGCCGACATCATCACCGTAGCCAAAGGTATAGGCAACGGCTTCCCGATGGCAGGCGTACTTATCAGTCCGGTGTTCACTCCTGTCTACGGACAGCTTGGAACGACTTTCGGCGGTAACCATCTGGCTTGTAGCGCAGCGCTTGCCGTATTGGATGTCATCGAGCAGGAAGAACTCGTAGCCAACGCTGCCAAAACAGGCGCATACCTGCTGGAAGAACTGAAGAAATTCCCGCAAATCAAAGAAGTGCGCGGACGCGGATTAATGATTGGTCTTGAATTTGAAGAACCTATCAAAGAACTGCGTCTGAAATTACTGAAAGAACAACATGTGTTTACGGGTGTCAGCGGTACGAACGTACTCCGCCTGTTACCGCCTCTATGCCTCGGCATGGACGAAGCGAACCTCTTCCTGGAACGTTTTAAGAAAGTACTTTGATATTTGAAGAATAATCAGCCGACAAAAGAGACGACCGAAAGAAGAATACCTTCCTGTTTCGGTCGTTTTTTATAGAAAATCCATACCTTTGCCGGAAGACAACATTTTAAATTACAAGATGATATGAAAACAGCAATTATCGGTGCAGGAAATATGGGCGGGTCTATCGCCCGCGGTTTGGCCAAAGGAACTATCATCCCGGCCAATGATATCATTGTTTCTAATCCTACGCAAAGTAAATTGGATGTACTGAAGGCAGAATTCCCGGCGTTGCAAACCACACGCGACAACCAGGAAGCCGTGACCGGAGCCGAGCTTATCATACTCGCCGTTAAACCGTGGCTGATGAAGTCCGTAGTGAGCGAACTCAAACTGAAAAGCAAACAGATACTTATCTCCGTGGCGGCCGGCATACCTTTCGAGGAGTTGGCGCACTATGTGGCAGATAAGGAAATGACTATGTTCCGCCTCATCCCCAACACCGCTATCAGCGAGATGGAGAGCATGACGCTTATCTCCAGCCGGAATGCAAGCAAAGAACAGGAACAACTGCTGCTCGACATCTTCAACCAGATGGGACTTGCCATGCTGATTCCCGAGGAAAAAATAGCGGCCGCCACCGCCATGACTTCCTGCGGCATTGCTTACGTACTGAAATATATCCAGGCCGCCATGCAAGCCGGAATAGAGATGGGCATTTACCCCAAGGATGGAATGCGCATGATAGCCCAATCGGTAAAAGGCGCCGCCGAACTGATACTGAACAACGATACGCATCCCAGTGTGGAGATTGACAAAGTATGCACTCCCGGCGGAATTACAATCAAGGGCATCAATGAGCTGGAGCACCGGGGATTCTCCTCCGCCATTATCAATGCCATAAAAGCAAGTAAATAACAGAACTAATCCACTTAATACGAACCACATGGACGAACAGATTAAACAAATCGCCGAACGCCTGCGCGGATTGCGCGACGTATTGGAGCTGACTACCGAAGACATCGCCCGCGATTGCGACATCTCGGCAGAAGAATACCGTCTTGCAGAAACGGGAGAGTTTGACATCTCCGTAAGCATGCTGCAAAAGATAGCCCGCCGTTACGGCATTGCGCTGGACGCATTGATGTTCGGCGAAGAACCGAAAATGAGCAGCTACTTCCTTACCCGTGCAGGAAAAGGAACCAGCATCGAGCGTACAAAAGCCTATAAATACCAATCACTGGCCGCCGGCTTCATGAACCGCAACGCCGATCCGTTCATCGTTACCGTAGAGCCCAAGCCGGAAAACGAGCCGATACATTACAACAGCCACTCGGGACAGGAGTTCAACCTCGTTCTGGAAGGCCGCATGATGCTGAGTATCGATGGCAAAGATTTAATTTTAAACGAAGGAGACAGTTTGTATTTCAACTCCAAACTGCCTCACGGCATGAAAGCGCTGGACGGAAAGAAAGTACGGTTCCTTGCTGTAATCATGTAACAACATAAATGAAGAATGAAGAACGAAGAATGAAGAACGGGGTGTATGCTTATGCCGTACATCAGGTTCTTAATACCCAATTCCCCATTCTTAATCCCTAAAGTTATGGTAGAAAGATTTTTATCGCAAACGTCCTTCACTTCTCAAGAGGACTTTATCAAGAATTTAAAGATTAACGTACCGGAGAATTTCAACTTCGGTTATGATGTAGTGGATGCCTGGGCTGCCGAACAACCCGACAAGCCCGCATTGCTCTGGACCAACGACAAGGGCGAACAAATCCAGTTCTCATTTGCCGACATGAAGCGCTATACGGACATGACGGCTTCCTATTTCCGGAGTCTCGGCATCGGGCACGGAGATATGGTAATGCTGATTCTGAAACGCCGTTATGAGTTCTGGTTCAGCATCATCGCACTGCACAAACTGGGTGCCGTCGTTATTCCCGCCACACATTTACTTACCAAGAAAGATATTGTATACCGATGCAATGCCGCAGACATCAAGATGATTGTCTGTGCAGGCGAAAGCGTCATTACCGACCATATCACCGCCGCCATGCCGGACTCTCCGAGTGTGAAGAAGCTGGTGAGTGTAGGTCCGGAGATAGCCGAAGGCTTTGAGGACTTCCACAAAGGCATAGCCGATGCCGCCCCGTTCGTAAGACCGGAACACGCCAACAGCAACGATGACATTTCCTTGATGTACTTCACCAGCGGAACCACCGGCGAGCCGAAGATGGTAGCCCACGACTTCACGTATCCTTTGGGACATATCGTTACCGGAAGTTTCTGGCATAATCTGCATGAAAACAGCCTGCATCTCACCATTGCCGATACAGGTTGGGGAAAAGCCGTATGGGGCAAACTGTACGGGCAGTGGATAGCCGGTGCCAACATCTTTGTATACGACCACGAGAAATTCACTCCCGCCGATATTCTGACAAAGATACAGGACTATCACGTCACCTCGCTTTGCGCGCCGCCTACCATCTTCCGGTTCCTGATTCACGAAGACCTGACGAAGTACGACCTCTCGTCATTGCAATATTGCACCATTGCCGGCGAAGCGCTGAATCCCGCCGTATTCGATACATTCAGGAAACTGACAGGCATCAAACTGATGGAAGGTTTCGGACAGACCGAAACCACCCTTACCGTAGCCACCATGCCGTGGATGCAACCCAAGCCGGGCAGCATGGGACTGCCGAACCCGCAATACGATGTAGACCTGATAGACTATGACGGCCGTTCGGTAGAAGCCGGTGAACAAGGACAGATTGTAATCCGCACCGACAAAGGCAAACCGCTCGGTCTGTTCAAAGAATATTATCGAGACGCCAACCGCACCCATGAAGCATGGCACGATAACATCTACTACACCGGCGACGTTGCCTGGAAAGACGAGGACGGTTATCTCTGGTTCGTGGGACGCGCCGACGACGTTATCAAGAGCAGCGGTTACCGCATCGGCCCGTTCGAAGTGGAAAGCGCCCTGATGACACATCCCGCGGTTATAGAATGCGCCATTACCGGAGTGCCCGATGAAATCCGGGGACAAGTGGTGAAAGCTACCATCGTACTGTCCAAAGAATATAAGGACCGTGCAGGAGAAGAACTGATTAAGGAGTTGCAGAACCACGTAAAGAAAGTGACCGCACCTTACAAGTATCCGCGCGTTATAGAGTTTGTAGACGAACTTCCCAAAACCATCAGCGGTAAAATACGCCGTGTGGAAATCCGGAAGAACGATGAGAAATAACCGCTTCGAACAAAGAAGAGGTATAACAAGGTTTATAAAAGAAAGGAATGTGCCGAAATGATGATTAACATATCATTTTGGCACATTCCCTTTATTTTTAGGGATGAGACTTACCGTTTCCGCACTATATCCTGCAAACGGAAAAAGGCATCCGAATAACGCGCTCCCCACAATTCATATCTTTCACACTGCGTTTCCACCTTACGTGAAAAGTTATCCCAGCTTTTCTTCTCTACCGGCGACCAGACATTCTCGGCCAACGCCGCCATACGGGGAAAGAGAGAAAACTCCACTTTCCATGTAGTGGGAATATACTCCGTCCATAGGCACCCTTGCGCGCCCCAGATAAGTTCAGTCTGTCGGTCAGTCAAAGAATCGGGAACAATTTGAAACTCATACACCTTCTCCAATGATAAAGGTCCTCTCGGCCCTATCTCGGATTGTGTACGGCTTTCTTTCATGTTGAAATACGACCATGCCGAACAGGCAAATATGGCACGGTGCCCGGTTCTCAATGCTTTCACGCCATAGTTCGGACGGCGCCAATTCATGATAATGCAATCCTCGGATATACCACCTTCCAATATCTCGTCCCAGCCGACAAGCGTTTTCCCTTTAGCGTTGACAACATCCTGTACATAATGGATAAAATAGCTTTGCAAGGCTTTCTCGTCAGCCAGACCATGGTCGCGCATGAACCGTTGCGTTTGCTCGGATTCCTGCCACCAGCGTTTGGCGCATTCATCACCCCCCACATGGATGTATTGCCCGGGAAATAAGTCGCACAGTTCCGAGAATACATCTTTCAGAAAGTCGAAAACTTCCGGTTTGGGAGCAAGCACATTATTGAATTTATTGAAGATTCCCCAGGTAAGCGCACATTTCTTCGGCTCATCCGGTGTAGTACTGAATTGGGGATAAGTGGCAAGCACAGCCATGCAATGCCCGGGAATGTCAATCTCCGGTATAACGGTGATGTATCGCTCGGCGGCATATCGCACCACCTCGCGGACGTCTTCGTGAGTGTAGTAACCGCCATAAGGAAGCGGCTGATACTTTCCCGGATACAGTCCTTCTATTTCCCCTTCGCGCACAGAACCTTTCGCCGTCAGCTCAGGCCGGCACTTCATCTCTACACGCCAGGCCTGGTCGTCCGTAAGATGCCAATGAAAATAATTCAGTTTGTGCAAAGCAAGATAGTCTATATACTTCTTGATAAACTCTACCGGAAAGAAATGGCGTACCACATCCAGATGCATTCCCCGATAAGCGAAACGGGGATAATCCACGACCTTGGCCGCTGCAAGAATCGGCAATACACCGGCTCGTACGGGCAACATCTGAATCAAAGTCTGTACCCCGTAAAATACGCCTGCCGCATCATTTCCTTCAATACGGATACCCGTACCGGGAATAACTTCCAGCCGATAACCTCCGGAAACCTCACCGTTGTTCCGATTGACCAGAACGATACCGTTTACCGCCTTATCAGCCGTACGCTTTTTCCCCTTCTTTGGCACATCGACCCGCAGAGGGATACCTAAATAACGATTTGTATAATCGGCAAGAAAGTCAGCCGATGCAACCAGGGAAGAATCGGACACGCGAACAAGCATGCCTCTTTCAATTTGAACCGTACCCTCGCCGACAACGGTTATCTCCGCCGGTTCGGGAATAATACTCTCCGCTGAACGTGCTGGACAGAAATGGTCAGCAAACGGACAAAAAGCTACAAATCAATGATTTGTGGCTTTTTTTATTGCCCGAAAGTCCTGCTTCCAAGACTTCAAAAGTACGGTAAAAGACAAAGTTTCGTTACTAAATCGTTACCTATTCCCTGCCGGACAAAAACGGTAACGATTTGTCCATAAATGACCTGATAATGACTTGATTAGTCCATAGTCTGCATAACTCGAAAACGAGAGGTAAAAAGTAATTTTGCAACTAAAAAAAGTGAGTTATGAAATCGACATTCAAGGTTCTTTTTTATTTGAAGAAAGGTTCTGAAAAGAAAAACGGCGAGGTTATGATTATGGCACGCATCACCATAGACGGCAAACTTTGCCAGTTCAGTACGAAACAGAGCATCCAGCCCGACAACTGGAGCATTGCCGCAGGCAAAGCCAAAGGCAGGGATGCCGGGAGGATAAACGCCCTTTTGGACGACATACGTTCTTCCCTGAATACCATTTACCACGAAATGCAGCGGCGTGACAACTACGTGACCGCCGAGAAAGTGAAAAACGAGTTTTTAGGTCATAGCGAGAGCCACGAAACAATCCTTTCATTGTTCCAAAAGCACAATGACGATGTGAAGCAGCTTGTGGGCATATCCAAGACGATAGCGACCTACCGCAAGTATGAAGTCACCCGCCGCCACCTCGCTGAATTTATCCAAAGCAAGTACAATGTATCGGACATATCCATAAAGGAGATAAGCCCGATGTTCATTACCGATTTTGAGTTGTATTTGCGTACCGCCTGCAAGTGCGGCTACAACACCACCGCCAAGTTCATGCAGTTCTTCAAGCGTATCATCATCATTGCCCGCAACAACGGCATACTGGTGGGCGACCCGTTCGCCAGCTATAAAATCCGGCTGGGAAAAGTGGACAGGGGTTATCTGACAGAGGACGAGATAAAAATCATCCTTAAAAAGAAAATGGTTTCCGAGCGGCTGGAACACGTCAGGGACTTGTTCGTCTTTTCCTGTTTCTGCGGTTTGGCTTACAGCGATGTCGCCAACTTGCGGCAGGAGAATATCCAAAAGTCCTTTGACGGCAACCTTTGGATAATCACCAAGCGGCAAAAGACCAACACGGACGTGAATGTTCCCCTGCTGGATATTCCCAAGATGATTTTGAAGAAGTACAAGGGCAAGTTGCCGGACGGCAAGATACTTCCCGTAATCAGCAATCAGAAGCTAAACGCCTACTTGAAAGAGATTGCCGATATATGCGGTATTAAAAAGAACCTGACATTCCACCTTGCCCGGCACACGTTCGCCACGACCACCACGCTGTCAAAGGGCGTACCCATTGAAACGGTGTCCAAGATGCTGGGACACACAAACATAGAAACCACGCAAATTTACGCCCGCATCACCAACAGCAAGATAGGCAGCGATATGCAGGGGCTTGACAAGAAGTTTGTCGGCATCGAGAAGATTTACAAGGAAGTCGCCATGTAATCTTGATTATTGGGAACTGGTCACAATTTGTGACCAGTCCTTACTATTATTCCAACATTGCTAAATCTCCTAAAATATACGATTATGGATTTGCAGATTATCCAAAACAAGATTTTTGAGGTCAGAGGTTGCCGGGTGATGCTCGATTATCATTTGGCAGAACTCTACCAAGTGGAAACACGAGCCTTGAAGCAGGCGGTCAAGCGCAATATCGAGCGTTTTCCGGGTGATTTTATGTTTGTACTCACCCAAGAGGAAGCTAACTTGCTGTTATCCATAGGGGTATCACAAAATGTGATACCCCCTGATTACAACTTCGGCATTGCTATGCCTATGGCTTTCACCGAGCAGGGCGTAGCCATGCTTTCTTCGGTTCTCCGCTCCAAAGTAGCCATAGAAGTAAACATTTCAATCATGCGGGCTTTTGTCCTCATGCGCCAAATGGCAATCGGTTACGAGGAACTGTCAAGGCGCATCGAGGAACTGGAGGTAAGCACCGATACGCAGTTCAACGAACTGTACCAAGCCCTTACCCAGTTTCTAAGCCAGTCGAAACAACAGAAAGAACGCCGTCCGGTAGGTTTCGTTACCTATAACCGTGACAAAAACGAATAGGTAACGATTTCGGTAACGAAATTCCGCCTAACAAACTATATCCCAATAAAGTACATTCTTCCACCTTGCGGGCAGTCCACCGACTACCCGCATTTTTATATCCTTTTCCAACTGGCACATTCCCCGAAACGCCAGCCGTGCGTGGCATGGCTGACTGTATTTCGTGAAAAGAGCCGTTGGAAACCCGCACAAGCGTATTGCAAGCAAGCTCACAACACCCTTGCCTTTCCCGCCCGCATGGAGTGTTCCCTAAAAGATGAAAGAGAACAGGCACTTTTCCCGGTTTCCCTATCTGTAAATCTTCCTCTTACGCAGTCCCCCAGCCGGGACAGTCGTTTTAATCATTTCAATAGGCAAAGGTAGTTACGTGTTCTTCACGATTTTGCAAGGTCGAGCCGTTCCGGTTTGGCGAAAAAATCTTCCCTGCCTTGCGAGGTATTTTTTGCCCAAAACCTTGCAAACTCTAAACACTACCCTTTTACGCCTATGTGAAACGAAAACGACCGACCCGACCGGAAGACGCATAAAAAAAAAGTCGGATTTACGGGAAACAGGAAAAAAGTTCAGTGAAACTTCAACTCCCTCACCTCTCAAATCCGCATAAAATTAAAAACTTAAAAAATTACAGCAATATGGAAGCAAAGGTATTATCGGAAGCAAAAGTTTATGTAGGCACTTATGCCAAGTACAACAACGGTTCATTGTCCGGCGCATGGCTCGACCTTTCGGACTATTCGGACAAGGAAGAATTTTATGAAGCCTGCCGGGAGCTGCACAAGGACGAGGAAGATGCGGAATACATGTTTCAGGACTGGGAGAACGTGCCGGAGGGCTTAATCGGCGAAAGCTGGATTTCTGAAAACTTCTTTGCCCTGCGTGATGCGGTGGAGGATTTGAGCGACACCGAGCAGGAAGCCTTTTTCGTGTGGTGCAACTATAAAAGCCATGATTTGGGCGAGGAAGATGCGGACGACCTTGTACGGGATTTCCGGGATGAATATCAAGGGGAATATGACGATGAAGAAGATTTCGCCTATGAAATTGTAGAGGAATGTTACGACCTGCCGGAGTTCGCAAAGACCTATTTCGATTACAAACAGTTTGCCCGTGACCTGTTCATGTGCGATTACTGGTTTGATGACGGCTTTGTGTTCCGTGCGGCATAACAACCAATCCGGGCGGGGTGTCAAAGCCCTGCCCGCTTAAAACAACCAAGTTTATAACCATAAAAAAATAAGACATCATGCAGTCACTTAACAAAAACGGGGTAAGCATCACCCAAACACCGGGAGAAGAAAAGTTCGTGAAATGCCGTTTGGGGGCTTTCAGGGGACAAATTTATTATCAATATGACTACCGCCACACGGACGGCGAACTTTTCAGCACGGTAGCCAAAACGCTGGACGAGTGCCGCCGCAGGCGTGACGAATGGGTAGCGAAGAAGAACGGAGTAATAAACAAGTAAATTTTAGGGACATGAAAACGACAGAAGTAAACAAGGAGCTTATCGGCAGGCGTTGCGAGTGCATTTTTACGGGCTTAATGGTAACGGGCGTTATCGAGGACATCCAAGACGACCAGCATTCCATAGCGGTCAAAGTCCGTTTCGACCACCCGCACCAGTGGGGCGATGATTTGTATAATGATGTGTGGGCGTGGGGGCGCAAAACTGACGAGTTCGGCACGTTGCATCATTTGCAACTGTTGGAGGACAAACCGGACTTTCAGATAATGACGGTAGTTTTCGGCGAGCCAATCAGCCGGATAGACCGCAGTGTTTTTGCAGATGTGGAAACGTGGGGCGTCTGTTCCCTGCAAGGCTGGGTAAACAGCTATGAAAGTGTCCGGTTTGTAGCCATAGACGACCATACGGCAATCATCACGGGCGAATATAACATGGAGCAGGTAAAGGTGTGGTTAGAGAAATACACGTCCATAAAGAGCCTTAAAACCAGTTGATAGAGGACGGCGGCTGCTTGCCGCCGTTACTTTCTTCCGTGAGCCTGCCAGCGGGTGAAGAAAGTAACAAAGAAGCCTTTCGTTTTCCCTATCATGGAAACAGCCCGCCGATGCTTCCCGGCGGGCTGTCTGCCCGATATTTACGCTTTGCGTATCATTCCATACCCGGTTTCCCAAGAGGATGATAAAAACGGATGTCGCAACTATAAATCCTCATAGTGAATAAATTTTACCCCAAGTATGCACACGGTTTCTTCTTCCTCGATGTCATATTTCCATGTCCGTTTATTGACAAGCATTTCCGTGTCGCAATCGAACCATACCATTACGGGCGCATCATCTTCTTCGTCCGCCCATTTGAAAACCTGATTGGACGGCGTTTTCCATAATTCAGCACTGTCACGTTCGGAAATACAGTCCTTGTCCACAATGATGATGTCACCTACTGCCGGAACTGTATCTGTTTCCAACGTGGTTTCTATGTACCACGAGATACCTTCTATATCCAATTCTATTTTTACCATGTCGTTTTATTATTAGGGGGTTATTGTTTCCGTTCCTTCTTCGCTGTTGTCATTATTAAATGATAGTGTAAGTTGCTGCATCTGCCCGAAGCTGTCGATGATATAAATATCAATCGTCTGCTGGTCTGTCGATGCCGAGGTGTAGTAGAGCCGGAATGTTTCTTTCTCCAGCGGGTAAAAGTCATTGGGCAGGAACACCGTGCCGTTATCCATTTCCAGCTTCCCTTTGCCGTCCGGCTGGAAGTACCTTATCTGATAGGTAGTCGGCTGGTAGTAGCCGCCACGCACCAGTTGGCAACGTATTTCGGCGGTTTCCCCGACTTTCAGCCTTTTGGGTACTGGCAGCGTTTCAATGCTGAACGGGTACGCCTGCTGAATATCCAAGTTGTCATTACAGGCGGTGACAAGTACAAGGGCGGCCACGATGCAGCAGCCCATGATGATTTTATACATTACATTCTTCATATACATTATATATAGGGGTTATCAAAATAAAGTAGTCGTTTGCCTAATTCGGGCGGCAACTTCCCTGACGACCGGAACACTGACCGCATTTCCGAGCAAGGCATAACGGTGTATCTTCGCTATCTCTTTCCTCTCTCCGTCATATATCCCGTATCTGGTATAGTTGTCGGGAAAGCCTTGCAGCCTTTCGCATTCCACTTCCGTAAGCATACGTACTTGTGAAAGCTGGCTTGCTGTCAGCTTGCCGTTATAGGTTTCGCCTTTTTTCAGGCACAAGACATAATTCCCAATGTTGGGCTGCCTGCCGTAGTTCCTTGTTATAGTTCCGCTTGGACGAGCAGCGGGTTCATCACCCCCGACCTTACCATACATTCCACCCGGCGCCGGGAAAGGAAATATGTCTGCGGTACATTTCTTTGCAGCACGTCCGACAAGGTACATTCGCTCCCGATTTTGGGGTAGAAACCATGCCGTATTAAACAGTTGCCATTCAAGTCTATAACCGCCAATGTCGGCAAACGCTTTGACAATGCTCCAAAAATCCGGGCGATGTCTTGCGAAGAATATTCCCTTAACGTTCTCCCATATAAAAACGTCAGGTCTGAAACGCCTAACGGCTTCGACTGCATATCTGACAAGGTGGCTTTCTCCCCCTTGCAGTCCCTTTCCGTCCCCGATTGCGCTAAAATTTTGGCAAGGGCTTCCGAAAGTGACAATGTGTGGACGTTCGATGCCGACTTCCCCGATATTTGTAACTGTTCCGATGTGTTCCGCATAAGGAAAATTGTATTTGAAGTTAGCGATTGCGTGTTTGTCTATCTCTGAAAAATATACCTTGTCGAAAGTATATCCGGCGGCTTCCAGCCCCTTGCTGAAACCGCCAATGCCCGAAAATAATTCCAGCAGTACCATAGGCTAATTGATAATGAATTTCAGTCCCAAAGATACCTGCGTGTGGAACTTACCTATGTCCGAGCCGAACAACGCCCGTTCCCTTGCGTTCAACAGCAAAGCCACCCGGTCGGTCAGGTAGGCTTCCAGTTCCAGCGTCAGCGCACCGCCGTAAATGAAGCAGTCCTTATCCAGCAAGGTAGAGCCGTCCGGCAGCAGCTTTTCGCTTCGGTTGCTTGTTTCGTACCCGGCGAGAGCCGACAAGCCCAATGAAAGGAAAAAAGTCTTTCGTCTGTCCGATAGGAATTTCAGGTAATAGCCGCCCTCTGCGGTGAACTGTTCTACGGGTATCTGCATATCCTTGTAGTCATACTTCTTGTGCAGGTATTCCCCGCCAATCACCCAGCGGTTTGCGTTCTTGGTGTAAACGCTGTACGCCGCCCCGATGTGGTAGGCAAAATCCGTATTGGCGTTCCAATGCACCCCGTCCGTCATGCCCGCCGTGACCTGCAAGCCTTTCATGCCCGGCAGGTATCTTTGTGCGTGTGCCTGAAACGAGGTCAGGCACAGCGCAAAAAGCATCATTATAAAGATGTGTTTCTTCATTCCTATTTGATTTTGAGTTCGTCAATCACTTCCGCGTTCACGATGTCGGCGTTCTCCACCCGTATGGTCTGATGCCGCCCGCCGTTTTTCTCGTAGAGTTCCACCAACAGCAGTTTGTCGTCAGGAATGGTGAACTTCGGCAGGGCGTACACCGTGCGGACGGTGCTTTTCCCGGCAATCTCTACTACCTCGTTGTAACTGCGTACCGCATCCAGCACCGTTTCCTGAATAGCCGTGCGTTTGGGTACTTTCTTATCGGTTATCTTAAACTTGATGAAATCGGTATCGAAAGGCACGTTGGAACTGTTCTTCGTCTGCGTGTGTACATAGAGCATCCCGTTATAGGTGTAAATCCCCTTGATTAAGAACTGTATGCCGAAACGCTTGCTACCCAAGTGGCGCACTTTCCGGTCATTGTTCTTGTAGATGCTCTGCATTATCAGCTTCACCAGTAGCGGGCTTTCATTGCCCAGTTCCCGGAAATAGATGTTCATGCGAGTATGCGAGAAATCGGACGTATCTTCATTTTCCAAGAAGTCTTTCATTTCGATATTGAGCATTTCCGGTTCACGGGCGTACTTGGCATTGAATGAAAAGAAACTGCCGTCCTCGCAGATAACGGAGAAGTTCGTTTCGCCCGGAAAGCCCTCTGTCGTGGCTTTCACCCGGATTACGTTCTCCGCACCGTCCGCCTTACCCGCTATGATGTGGTTGCTTCCCAAATCCACGTAGCGGACGGCGGCGGGGAAGATGATATGCACCGTCTTGGCAAAGGTCACTTCCACGCCGTAGGGCGTTACCATTTGTCGGTAAGGCAGTTTCCGGGTAATGCCCCGGTACAAGTCGTTGCCAGCCGCATACTTCACGGTGTCAGTAGTTTGTGCGTTTGCCGCACACACGCCCAGTAAGAGGGCGAGCAATACAAAAATCTGTTTCATTGTCAATTAAAATTTTAGTGGATGAATATTTGTTGAGTAATTATTGCTGTTTGGCGTAAAGCATCACCTTGTACCCGGCTTTCAGCTTCACTTTCACGGTTCGGAACTTCTTGGCGAGGTAGCCGGACGTTCCTTGCAGCAATCCCCTTGTCACGTCCATAGCCACCTGCTGCCCGGCACTTTGGGCAAAGGATATGCTTGTACCCAGCCCGCTTCCGATATTCGCCATAGCTTCGTTGAACGCTTCCTGCTCCATAGAGGACGGTACGGAAAGCCCCTTTTGCCCGTCCGTGTCGAACACGGCGAGTTCCACCGGGATGATGTTGCCAGCGTACTCAATCGAGGACACCAGTATGTCGAGCCGTTCGCCCTGCACCTTTGCCGTCCCCGCCACGAGGGTATTCTTCGGTACAACGATATTTCCCGCCTGCATGGGTTCGAGCAGCCGTAGTTTCACCGCCTGCCCGTCCACCAGCGTTTGGTCTTGGTGGATGCAGGCGGCTACCGTGTTCTTTCCCATAGCGTAGCCCGTGCCTACCGCCGTGTTGAAGCCGTAGTTTCGTGGCTGGCTGTAAGCCCGGATGAAGTCGGCATCGCTCATGGGCTGCTGCAATCCCGAAACGGTCGTTTCCCGGATAGCCTGCACCGCCACCGCATCCGGCTTGCGTTCAATGCCGCCCGTTACCGGGACTTGTGCGACTTGTCCCTGCCCGCCGTTCATGTACCTTGCCGCCAGCTCGTAGGACTTTTCCAAGAGAGCCATTTGGTCGTCAGCCGTAGGCGTGGCGTTCTGCTGTTGTTTCAGTCGGTCGGTCAGTTCCGCCACCTGCCGTTTCAATTCCTCTTTTTCCTCGTCCACAGGGGGCGTTTCGTAGAACGTGCTTAACTGGCGGTTGATGTCCCGGTAAGCCGCCCGTGAAGAAGTACCGCCGCCCCTTTGTGGCTTCGGATCTTCTTCCGGCATCAGATTGATTTCCTCTTGTGGTTCTTCCGTATCATCGTCCAGCGTGAAACCGAAGTCCTGCAAGGATTGTATCTTGTCCTGCTGTTTGCGGCTTATCACCGCCTGCTCGTAAGCCTTTTGCTTGTCGGCTATAATCCCGTCCTCTGCGGGCAGGGGTATGTCGGCATTGAAGCCGCCCACGCTTTCCACATTCACGTCCTCTTTGCCGGAGGGTGCGAATATCAGGTACATGCACCCTGCAAAGGCAAGGAACATCAGCGGGAAGACTATCATTTTCCTGCGCTGCTGCACCTGCTGCGGGGTAAGTTCCCGTTTGGGCTTGTCTTCCTTTTTCGGCTTCCCGTCCGCCTGCGGTACGGTCGTGCCGTTCTCATTCTTCTGTACTTCTTCCATATTGCGGTCTGTTTAACGGGTTGATATTTTTGGTTGTGTCATTGCCGTGCAACGGCAGTTGCCTGATGTGTTCTATTTGCAGCCTTTGCCCGTCCCGTTTCCCGATATTGTATATTGATGAAACGGTGATGTAGATAGACAAGCCGCCGAAAAAGAAGAACATCACGAGGATAACCGCCAGCCTTTTGCCCGGCGTAATCCGTCCGCACATCCGGCGCAGGCGGTCGTCCGCCCAGTCCTGCACCTTTTCGATGTAATTTCGTTTTCTCTCCATAAGGCTATCTTTTAATGGTCTGCAAATCCTTGTTCTCGGTAATGGTGAACGCTTCGATGATGAAGCCGTGCGGGTTGTTGTCGCTCCGTGTGGCGTTAAGCAACCGGCACGAGGTCACAAGGCTTCGCACCGTCAGGCTGCTTTCCCGGACAATCAACTGGCGGGCATACGTGTTCACCTTGTAGGGGTACTGGTCGAAGTCGCACTTCACGCTGTCAATCTCCACCGTCTGCGTGACGTTTCCGGAAATCACCCGGTTGTAGTAGCCCTTTTCCGCCAAGTCCTTGTAATAGTTGAAAGCGGTCTTGTCGGCGAGAAACAACGAACGTTTGATGTTGCTTTCGATAGCCCCCTTTTCGGGTGATAAGGTGAAGAAAAGTTCGTGGAAACGCCGCACGTGCGACTTCGCTTCCACGGGTCTGTTTTGTGCCATGTCCTGCGAGAGTGCCAGCATCAGGCTTTTGCCGTTGTCGAGGACGTATATCTTCTGCCGCTGCTTCTCGGCGAAGCTGTACGAGTTCCACACGGCAAAGCCCGTCACCAGTGCGCACAGGCAGATGAATACCAGCGCAAAGAGCCGGATTTGCCGGAAACTCGTTTCGATGTTCGTTAATGACTTAAATTCCATATACTAAATTTTGATGTTGGTTATTTGAGTAGTTTCCCGGTTACTTTCCCGCTTGCCGCACCGACCGCAGCCCCGGCGATTGAACCAGCCCGTGCCACGTTGCGGTTATAGGCAGACGTACCGCCAGCCGACACTATCCAGCTTGCCACCGTTGGAATGGTGAAGTAGCCCACGATGCCGATAATCATAAAGATTATATACACGGTGCTGCTCCCGTCCGGGATGAAATCCGGGTCTGAAAGCTGCTCGATGTCTTTTTGGAGCATCAGGGTTTGTATGCGTGCCAGCACGCTGCTGAACAAGTCCGACACGGGCAGCCACAGGTAAATGGAGATATAGCGTGAAATCCACCGGGTCAGCGTGCTTTGGAAACCGTCATAGACGGAAATCGCAAACGCCAGCGGACCCAGTATGCTTAACACGATTAGGAAGAACGTGCGCAGCGTGTCTATAATCAGCCCCGCCGCCTGAAAGAGCATTTCCAATAACTCCCTGAACCAGTCCCGGACGGACTTCTTTATATTATAAGCCGTCCTGTCCATGTACATACCCGTCATAGTCACCATGTCGGAGGGTGACCAGCCCAGTTCTTCCAGTTGTCGGTCAAATTCCTCGTCCGATGCAAGGTAAGCCGTTTCGGGGCTTCGCATCAGGGCTTCATATTCCAGTCGGTCTTTCTGCGCCCGGTACTCGTTCATGTCGAAAGTCTGCGTTTCCATAAGCTGGTTGCACCCTTTTACCACTGGCGACAATACCGTGTTGATAGTCCCCAGCACGAAAGTTGGAAAAAACATGATGCACAGCCCCAACGCAAAGGGACGCAGGAGCGGGTACACGTCTATAGGTTCGGCACGTGCGAGCGACTGCCACACTTTGGCGGCTACATAGAACAAAGCTCCCAGCCCGGCTATCCCTTTGGCTACCCCCGTCATGTTGCTGCACAAGGGCATCATTTCATCGTACAGCACCCGCAACACTTGGTGCAGGTTGTCAAAATCCACCGCTGCTAATAACATAGGCATACCGATTTATATGTTACCAGTAGCGTTCATCCGCCGAGCCGTAGAGAGCCAGCACCCGGTCGGTGTCGTTCTTCTTCTTCGCCCGCAGGTAGGACACGGATATGTTCTTTCGGGTGTAGTAGTTCACGAGGTTGCGGTAGTTGAGCAGGCTTTTATAGGCGTTGTTGATTACCGCCAGCCTTTCGGCATCCGTCAGCGACATACCCGTCACGTTCACTACATTTTTCAAGTCCTGCAACACGTCCGCACTTTCGGAGAGCAGCTTGGCGTACCCGGCTGAAATGGCGGTGAGTTCATCCGGCGTGTAGTTCGGGTCTGCCAGCATGTTCTGATAGTTTCGCACGTAGATTTCGGATATTTCCGCCACCAGCTCAATGGACTTCTTCACCTTGATGCCGCCCTTGACCACGTCATGCACCGCTTTGAGCGCATCGTAATATTTTTTACCCTGCTGGAAAATCTTCTGCGCTTCCATGAAGCCGTCCAGCGTGTTCTTGGCAGTGGTGGAAGTCTGCACTATCTGCTTGGTGGTGTTGATGATGCCCTGCGCCAAGTTGCCGGGGTCTGACACCACCCACTGTGCGGATGCCTTGCCGATGAAGCAAAGGCACACCGCCATAAGGAGAATTGTTCTTTTCATTATCTTTTGTTTTCAGGGTTTGTAACTCGTTTGTATTCGCCGCCGGGCATGAGCGTTATCCGGTCGGTCTTTTTGTCATAGGTGAACTGTATGCGGAAGCCCGTTTCGATGAACAGGCAGCCGTTCCGTTCTGTTACCGGGTAAGCCGTTTCCAGTATTCTGCCCCTGACATTCGCTTTCCGGGTGACGGTGTATCTGCCGCCCGTTTCCGAGAGTGTGAAAGCCGGGTGTCCCCTGACGTGTACCCAATAGCCCTGCATCCTTTCCAGCTCCTTACTTCCGCTGTCCTCGCAGCCCGCCAGCAGGCAGGCGGACAATAGCGTGTATATCAGATTGTCAATCCATTTCATGTTCCTAATTTTTAAGTTGTTGATGATTGGGGATTGCGTTTGCTTTCCGCAAGCCGCTTGATAGCCAGTTCAAGGTTGCCGCCCAGCTTGTCGGCGAGGGCGAACAGTTCCATTTTCTCGCTTTCCTCTGTCGTGAACGTGTAATATTCTTCCAATGAAACTTCGGTAGCGTACACCGCCGATTGTGTGCCGCCCAGCGAGAAGAAAACTTCCTTGTACTTCCGTCCGGGGTGGTTCGCCATGTTGATAGACAATATCTGCGAACGCTCCTTATCGGTCAGTCCCAAGAGGTTTTGTATGCTGTCGAACTTGTTGAGATATTTCCTTTGGTCTAACAATATTTTGCAGTCCGAGTTATTGATGATACTCTCTTTCACGATAGGGGAAGAAATAATATCCTCTACCTCTTGCGTGACTACAATCGCTTCCCCGAAATACTTTCGGACGGTTTTGTACAAATATTTTATGTAGTCCGCCATGTTCGCCGATGCAATCGCTTTCCACGCTTCCTCGATTAGTATTAACTTCCTTATTCCCTTTAACTTGCGCATCTTGTTTATAAAGGCTTCCATGATGATGATAGTCGTTACCGGGAATAAAATCTTGTGGTCTTTGATGTTATCCAACTCAAAGACAATGAAGCGTTTATGCAGCAAATCCAGTTCCTTGTCGGAGTTCAGCAGGTAGTCGTACTCACCGCCACGATAGTACGGTTCAAGCACGTTTAGGAAATTGTCAATGTCAAAATCCTTTTCCCTGACGTTCTTCTGTTCAAGCTGTCGGCGGTAATCATCCCAGACAAACTCGTAGAACGTGTTGAAGCAGGGCGTTACCGAACTGTCTTTGCCTATCAGGTCGATATAGGCACTTACCGCATTGGACAACGCCACTTCTTCCGACCGTTTGGGGGCTTCATCGTCCCGCTTCCACAGGGTGAGTATCAGGGTCTTGATACTCTCTTTCTTCTCGATGTCAAATACCCCGTCCTCGACATAGAACGGGTTGAACGCTATCGGGTTCTCGTTGGTGTAGGTGAAATAAATCCCGTCCTCGCCGTGCGTGCGGTTGTGGATAAGCTGGGACAGCCCCAAGTAACTGTTACCCGTATCGACCAGCAGCACGTGCGCACCCTGCTCGTAATACTGGCGCACCATGTGGTTGGTGAAGAAGGACTTACCCGACCCGCTCGGCCCAAGTATGAACTTGTTGCGGTTGGTCGTGATGCCTTTCTTCATGGGCAGGTCTGAAATGTCGATGTGCAGCGGTCGCCCGCTTACCCTGTCCACCATTTTGATGCCGAACGGCGAAAGCGAACTCTTGTAGTTCGTTTCTTCCACGAACAGGCATAGAGCCTGCCCCAAGAACGTGTAGAAACTTTCCTCTGCCGGGAAGTCGGCTTCGTTGCCGGGTATGCCCGCCCAAAAGAGCGTGGGCGTATCGACCGTGTTGTGGCGTGGCTTGCACTCCATTAAGGCAAGCTGGCTTCCCACATCGTTGCGTATGCGTTTGAGTTCGTCCCTATCGTCACTCCATGCCATGACGTTGCAGTGGCAGCGTACCGAAATAAGCCCCTTGCTGTGCGCTTCGTTCAGGTACTCGTCTATCCATTCCTTGTTCACTTGGTTGGCACGGGAGTAACGGGAGAGCGATTGCATGTTCCGGGCGGTCTGCTCGAAGTTCTTCAGGTTTTCGGCGTGGTCGTCTATGAAGATGAACTGGTTATAGACGTGGTTACACGACAACAGTACGCCCACCGGGGCGGCAAAACTTAACCTGCAATCGCTTCTGTCTGTGGACAGCTTCTCAAATCGACAGTCCGTCCCGACCTTTCCGGGCAAATCTTCCACGTCCGAAAGCGTGTGCAGGCACAGTATGTCGTCCCCGACACACATTTCTTCCGGGTACAGCCCGATGTCTTTCAGGCAGGTGGTATCTGTCTGCGAGAGCGAGAAGTATTTCTCGATGATGCCCGCCTTTCCGTCCTGCCCGGTGATTTCCGATGCCGCCAGCCGGGTAAGGGT
>NZ_JADNLF010000018.1:0-43260 GCF_015555825.1 Bacteroides clarus
GGCTTCTCCGGCGCAGGTTATCATTTTTACATCCGTAAGAACGGTGATATAAAGACGCTCCGGCCTTTGGAACGTCCTGGTGCGCATGCCAGAGGCTACAACGCCCACAGCATCGGCATCTGCTACGAGGGCGGGCTCAATCACTACGGAATGCCCGAAGACACCCGTACCGAATGGCAACGTCATTCGCTCCGCGTACTCGTAAGGACTTTACTGCTGGACTACCCCGACGCCCGGGTGGCCGGACACCGCGACTTGAGCCCCGACCTGAACGGCAACGGCGAAGTGGAACCCATGGAGTGGACGAAGCAATGCCCGTGCTTTGAGGTGAAAAAGGAGAAATGGTGAAAAAAGAAAACATAAAAAAGAAAGCGCTATCAAAGTAAATGATAACGCTTTCTCGCTATAAGACAACCGGCAGAATAATTACCATGCCCAATCGTCCAAATTCATATCGCTTTCTACCGTGTTTTCCAAATCATCCGGCAGATTACAGAAGAAATCTATTCCTGTTTTCTCTTCCAAATCGTCGATGCTGACAGCACGGGCTTTCACTTCGTCCGCAGTAGGAGCCTTACTGTATTCCTTATGTTCCGCCAAGAAACCGATGGCATGATATACACCGTCCGTTTCGGATAAAACAGCCATAAAGTAATATTTCGGACAAGCCAGTCCATGTATGGTAAAACCATTTTCGTCGGTAGTAGGTATTATTTGATCACCGCCTTTCTTCGTACCTGTATAATTTACAAGAAGCTCGTTCAACGCGCCGCCTTTGACCACATACAATTTACTGTAAGTAGTGGTGACACCCCTCTCGGCTCCGCCCCATTTGCGTACTTGCTCCTCGAACTCAGCCCAATAAGGACTATTGAAAGAGTGTATCATCGGCGACATATTACTGAAATAGAATGTCTGGTCGTTGGCTTCCTGAGTGAAAAGACGGTCGGCAGAACCGCAGATATGCCCGCGGTCAAAGCCGTCGCTCTTGTGGTGCGCATCGGTAACCTGCATCGCTTCGGGAAGAAGAGGGTCGACGATAAACTTATCCTTACGTCCCACACCGTCACCGGCAACACGTGTTGTCGCATCAAAAGAGAATGCCACCCATGAGGAATGTTTCTTCGTGTCGTCCCACTCCAAAGCGTAGTTCAGCATCTCCGTACCGTTCACTTTCAGCGAATGCGCTACAAAAACATTGGCTTCGTTCAGGCGGGGAATCTCAAGATTGAGCGAATAGCCGCTTTCGTCCT
The DNA here is from genome assembly GCF_015555825.1 of Bacteroides clarus. Classification (NCBI taxonomy): domain Bacteria; kingdom Pseudomonadati; phylum Bacteroidota; class Bacteroidia; order Bacteroidales; family Bacteroidaceae; genus Bacteroides; species Bacteroides clarus. The sequence goes on from NZ_JADNLF010000018.1 coordinate 1,254, forward strand.
TTACGTTGGCATTGGCATTAGGTCTTACATCCTGCTCTACCGCATACTCTATCGTAACGTTGTTACCGTCGATACCGCATATACGGAATTTAACGTATTGGTCTGCCGCCAACGTCGCGGTACGCGCCCAGTAAGCGGCACCATCTATCACGGGAACTTCCGTCTGCCAGGCATCATCAGCCGGACGTGTTTTCATTTCGTCCAGACGGGTGGAAGAACTTTTCACAAAAGTGTATTGCTTGCCGTAGAATGCCTTGTCCTGAATATAGAACGGAGTCTGAAAACCTTCCGGTTCGAATACCGTAAATCCGCTCTGAGGATTCTCATAACCTTTCAGTACAAGCGTAGCGGCACCTTCCTGCGTTGTTTCAATATAACCGTTATAGGGGGCGTCGGAGCTTTCGCATGCAACCATTCCCAGCATCAACAGCCACAACCCTAAGATATTGCTAAGTTTTTTCATTGTTCTTTTTTTACTTTATTGGATGTTGTTGTTTGATAAACGGCGCTTTAGCGGGGTAAAACCCCGCCCAAACGCATCATTTACCTATTCGGCCGGAGTTTCGGCGTCACCGCCTTCTTCTCCTTCGCTTTCTCCTTCTACCTTTTCACGAACTACCACATTCTTTACTTCCCAAGTAGGCGCAACCTCATTGGTGCTGGCATATTTGAAAGCGATGGTAACTTGCTGTCCGTTGTAAGCGCTCAGGTCTATTTTGTTGCTTACGAATGTCCAGTCGGTAGCATCCGACCAGTTCTCGACTGTCAAAGCCGTCCATGTGGCGGTCTTCACATCACCCGAATAGTCTACGGATACCATCACGTTCAGATGGTCGGCCGGATTCTCGGCACGGAAACGACAGGCGTGCTCAAACAACAGTTCAGGTTCTTTCGACTTCTTAAAGTTCATAACAGGCGATACAAGCCAACTCTCCGCCTGATGATTACCGGTAGCTTTGATGTAAGCGGACGCTTTCATATAACCGTATGAGTCTTGTTTCCATACCCAGCTCACTCCATCCATAAATACGTCCTGAATAGTGAAACTGCCCAAGTCTTTCTTGAATGTTTCGTTTACGTACATGCTTGCCTCGGCACTGATGCCTTCGGTATCTTGCGTAAAGGTAGTAGTAACCAGCCTGCTGGAAGTCGTTTCTATCCAATTTTCTCCCAAAGTATACTCTGCAACCACAGGCGTATTCGCCTTCTCATTGTAAATTACCGCAACTACCGATTCTGCCGCCGCATACGGATATTTCTGCTTTAAGTAAGCAGGCAGTACCGTTTCAGGCTCTTCAATCATATCCGTACCCAATGATTCGTAAACGCCCGGCTCTACTACGGCCACCTTGGCTTCTTCAGTCGTATATTCTTTCCATGCATTGTTATCGCCGTCGTACACATACAAAGCGGAAGTGGTAGGAGAAACGGAAGAAGCACGGGTAGAGGCAAGAGAACGAAGACCTGCAACGGCAGCAGCTTCTTTTATAGAAACCAACATTACCTGAATATATCCGCCTTTATTTGCCCCTAACAAATAACCATTCATGACAACTTTCTTCCCATTCAGGCTTGCCGCAACATCGGAATCATCAACATAAGATAACGAGAGGTCTTTTTCAACCCCTTCCACTGCCAGATTATAATAATTATATCCCTTTTCACTGTCTTTAATTGTCAACGTACCTTCAACAGAGGCATAGGCAAAGCGCGGCGCGGCAGCATAAGCATTCAACTCTGCGGCACTCAGCACTTGCGGAACCATATCGTTCGGAATGGTACTGCCTTCAGATATACTTGTTACCGCAAGTCCGGTACTCGTAAATTGAATCAGACCATTTCTGGCTTCCGTTGTACCAACCACTTGTACCATGTCTCCCACTTTCTCGTCAGGCAAGGCATTCTTGTATACCAAAATATCACCTGTTCCATCCGTCATTACAAACCCTTTCGTATGAACGGCGGTAACCAGTCCTTTCACTGTGTAATTCCCTATCGGAGAGTATGCTATCAGCCCTATCGGAGTAACTTGGTTAGCTGTGCCTTTCACAACAATCGAAGTAGCGAATGTATTGATATATTTAGCTGAACTGCCACTGACTCCAGCAAGATAACCGGTTACGACAACTGTTTGATTAATCCAAGAATCATCTACCAACAACGCATCGGTAATAGAGCCTTGAACTGAATTGTCCCCATCTAAAACAATATTTATATTATTTGAGTTTTTCGTTAAAGTTCCCTCATAAGTGACGTATTGTATAGCAGGAACAGCAGCATTTGCATAAGTCACCAAATCAGCAGTCTCCATTGTTTGCGGAGCAGGATACGTAAATGCTTCCTTGCGTTCAAGAACTTTGAAAACAGATTTCGAACTAAAGCGGTTCATGCCCTGCTTTGCCAGCTCTACCTCACCAGATACCTCTACCACATCGCCAACGGAACACGTTACAAGCTTTCCTTGATAAACACGAATAAGCCCCGTTTCATCCTTAAGTATAAAGCTTTTAGCATTAACCGCCACTACTTCACCCTTAGAAGTATATTCTCCTTTTGACGTAAGTTTTAACAAATCAGCAACACTTGTGTAAGAGGGCGCAGGTTCATCACCGCCATCACCCCCACCGCCGATACTGGGCTCTGTTTGGGAATAAGCATAATTCACGACTTTCATATCTCCTGCCGCCGGATTATTGACAGTAGCTTTCAGCAATCCCGGAATCTTAGATACAGTGGAAGGAGAAAGGAAAGAAGCTTTCACTTTATCACCCCATACTGTTTTATAGTCATCTTCCGTCAAGTCATAGGCAGACAGGTTCTTAAAATCACCCATATACTCGGACGGACTGAAAAGTTTGTAAGTAACCACAAATCGCGAGCCTTCGTCTGCATTGGGATATTTGGATTTCAGATAGGCCGGAAGATAATCCTCAGCGGGCGCTTCTTCCGTAAAATAATGGTTAGTACCGACTTCCGCCAATGCCTCTACATACGTCTTTCCTTCGGGGTCTTTGGAAAGTGCCAGCTCTTGGTTGGCGCTCAATTTGGAGATAGTACCGTAATCGGCTGTTTCCAACGTCATGGCGATGTCCTTCACATCCGTGATATCGGGTTTGATGTTGAACTGGTCATCGTAATGGTCGTCACAAGCTGCTAACAGAGCCAGCAACGCTATTGAAACGAATATTTTCTTCTTCATATTGTGAATGTCTTTGTTTTCGGTTTAGAAATTAACTTTCAATCTTATGCTATATGTACGTCCAAAAGAATAGAATACATATACGTTATCGGCCGTAGCCGCCGTACTTGCGCCACTGGGGTTCCAAGCCTTGGAAATATACTGGTAGTTCAACAGATTGTTTACATTACCGGACAGAATCGCATTCAGCTTACCGAACTTGAAGCGGTACGAAGCGTTCATATCCAACTGACTGGCAGCAGGAATCTTCCACGGTTCCGCTACCGCAGTTTCTTTACCAACCGTCAGGATTGTACCGTCTACGGCATAGTAAGAATAGTTACGTCCGTAGTAAGTCCAGTCGGCACCTACACGCAGATCTTTGGTAATGTTTACATTGGCGCCTACGGCTGCCGTAGTCTGCGCCGAACCGCCTACACGGATACCATTCATCTTGATGTGCGCCTTGGCATGATCCTCGGCTCCCGGAGTGGTAACCTTTCCGGCTTGCGTCATGGCATTACCCAACTCGTCGTATACGTATCCCGTAGCATCGCTATCCCACTTCCAATCGCCTAAAGAAACCATACCGGTAAGTTCCAGCCACCGGAAAGGTCTGATTTTAATATCCAACTCAGCGCCTTTATGCAAAGCGGCAAGGCCGGACATATTGATATTGCCATTCTGCTGATTATCCAGCGTCACACTCTTTGTCATGGTTTTGTCCATCCAACGAGTGTAATAGAGATTCAGATTAGCTGTCAGCCACGTGTTACGGAAACCATAACCCAACTCTGCCGAGAATACTTTTTCATTCACGGCTTCCTTGTTCAGGATATTACTCTTGTCCGATGTCATAAATGCACCGTATGAGTACTTGGGAGCACGACTGATATAACCTACATTGGCAAACACATTGTGGTTGTCCGTAATGTTGTAATTGGCGCCACCTTTAGCGGTGAAGCCCAAGAAGTTTACCGTTTTGGACTTGGCGTGTTCCTTATCGTAGTAAAAACGGTCGTAACGCCAGTAACCGGTGTTTGAAAGCGACCCTGCGACGAAAGCAGCCAAACGGTCTTTATTGTATTCCAATTGGAAGAAGCCGCCTTCCTGCATTACAAATCCGTCATAATCGCGGAAAACAACGTCACCGACACCTAATTTCTGATAGCGCCAATTAGGGTCGGCCGCGTGAATATTGTTCTTGACATCTACGTTGCCACGCTCAGAATCAAGATAATATGTACCACCAAAAAGGTCTGAAATCTCGTTACGGTGCACACCTTTATAAAAACGATAGTCTATACCGCCATAGAAGTCCAAATATTGTCCTATCTTAGTGGTGTAAGTAGAGAGCAGTCCGTACCAGTCGTGACTGTTATTGGAACGTGCGGCAATCAATGCGGAACCGTATTCACTCGTACGGTTAATCTCTTCGATGGCAGCATAGTCGAATGTTCCGTCACTGCGGCGGAAAGTATCGTACAACGTACCTTTATAAGCTCCTCTCCATGAAGTGTATGAATAAGGGGAGAACTCTGTATTTCCTTGGCCGGAGAAACCGGAACCGCGACCCAATGACACGTAAAGCGAAGTACTGAGCGAAGATTTGGAGTTAATTTGCCATTGGTGATTTAAACTGATGAGTGGCTTGTGATAAGAGTTGCGATAAGAGTTATATGACTCACCGTTAGAACGATAACCGAAGGTAGGATTATATTTATGGTCTTTCACACCATAAACAGTCTCTACCATTTTCCAGTCGGCAATAGTCAAACCGCCGTAAGAGGAATTACGTTGGTCATGCCACTGCGGAGCACCGAATGCGGTAAGCGTAAGTTGATGCTCTTCATTGATGCGTTTGGAAATGCTGGCAAACCAGTTGTAACCTTCGAACGCCGTACCCTGGATATAGCCGTTACCCCAGTTCTTACCCCCCATAAGGGTGAATGCCCAACCGTTCTTGGTTATTCCGGAAGAAACCGAAAATAGAATTTTATTCATTCCGTCATTTCCCATTCCGTAAGAAAGAAAGCCGCCTTTCTTTGCATCCAAATTGCGGGTTACGATATTAATGGTACCGCCCACAGAAGGAGCCGACACTTTACTTGCACCCAAACCGCGCTGCGTCTGTATGCTGCGGGCTACGTCACTAAGTCCCGCCCAGTTAGACCAGTAAACGCCGCCCCACTCCATATCGTTCATAGGTACGCCATTTACCATCATAGCGATGTTACTATTATCAAAACCGCGCATATAAATTTCGGAATCTCCAAAACCACCGCCTTGTTTGTTGGCATGCACGCCCGGAGTGGATTTCAATAATTCCGGAAACTCCTGAGTTCCCAATTTCTCTTCAATAAATACCGGATCTACCGTGGATAAAGCGACCGGTGTTTTACGCGCTACCGCTACGGATGAAGTAATCACCACATCTTTCAGCATCACAGCATCGGGTTTCATTTGGATAATACCCAAATTTACAGAAGCGCCCTTCTGCGTAACTTTCTTCTTCAGGTCTTTATAACCCATGTATTTAAACAATAATGTAGCATTCGAAGCAACGCCTTGCTTGAAATAACCGTCAATGTCGGTCACCGACCCCTGAGTAGTGCCCTCTACCATAACGGCAGCACCGACCAAAGGCTCGCCTGTTTCAGCATCGACAAGCTGACCTCTTACTGTAGTTTGAGACCATGCAACGGCACTACAAGCCGACAGCACAGCCACCAACAGGAATTGAATTAGATGTTTTCTCATAATTCCGCTTTTAGTTAATAGATAGTGTTAATTAATATTTAAAAACATTCATGAATTGCAAATATAATATTATTTAGCTATATATACATTACTATTATGCTACATTTTTTAAGGCTGCTAAACTTTTTTGAAAACATCTTAAATAAAAAAGCTCCGCAAGTTTCCCGCGGAGCTTTCTTTTTGTCACAAATGTGACGCATATGCTTTCAGATTAAAATCTAATATCAATCATTCATTAATTTTCTATATCGCACGCGAGTAGGCTCTTCTCTGCCCAAACGTTTCAATTTGTTTTCTTCATACTCCGAATAAGAGCCTTCGAAGAAGAACACATTGGAGTCGCCTTCAAACGCGAGGATGTGCGTACAGATACGGTCGAGGAACCAACGGTCGTGGCTGATGACCACAGCGCATCCGGCAAAGTCCTCAAGACCCTCTTCGAGAGCGCGCAGCGTATTGACGTCGATGTCATTGGTAGGTTCGTCGAGGAGCAGCACATTGCCTTCTTCCTTAAGGCAGAGAGCCAGGTGAAGACGGTTGCGCTCACCACCGGAGAGCACGCCGCAAAGCTTTTCCTGGTCGGCTCCGGAGAAGTTGAAGCGCGACAGGTAGGCACGTGCGTTGATGTCGCGTCCGCCCATACGGATGAGATCGTTGCCGCCGGAGATTACCTGATAGACGCTCTTGTTGGGGTCGATGTCCTTATGCTGCTGGTCTACGTAGGCCACTTTTACGGTCTCTCCTACTTCGAATTCGCCGCTGTCGGGAGTTTCCAAGCCCATGATAAGGCGGAAGAGAGTGGTTTTACCCGCACCGTTGGGGCCGATGATACCCACGATACCGTTAGGCGGCAGCATGAAGTTGAGGTCGTCGAACAGGAGCTTGTCGCCAAACGCTTTTGCCACGTGCTTGGCTTCGATAACCTTGTTGCCCAGACGGGGACCGTTGGGGATGAAGATTTCGAGCTTTTCCTCTTTCTCCTTCACATCCTCGTTCAGCAGTTTGTCGTAGGAGTTCAAACGGGCTTTTCCCTTTGCCTGACGGGCTTTGGGAGCCATACGCACCCATTCCAGCTCGCGCTCCAGCGTCTTGCGGCGTTTGCTGGCGGTCTTTTCTTCCTGCTCCATACGCTTGGTCTTCTGGTCGAGCCAGCTGGAGTAGTTGCCCTTCCAGGGGATGCCTTCACCACGGTCGAGCTCGAGAATCCAGCCTGCCACATGGTCGAGGAAGTAACGGTCGTGGGTAACGGCGATTACCGTACCTTCGTACTGCTGCAAGTGCTGTTCCAGCCAGTCGATGGATTCGGCGTCGAGGTGGTTGGTAGGCTCGTCAAGGAGCAATACGTCGGGCTTCTGGAGCAACAGGCGACAGAGTGCCACACGACGGCGTTCACCACCGGAAAGGTGTTCTACCGACTGGTCTTCGGGCGGACAGCGGAGTGCATCCATGGCGCGCTCCAACTTGCTGTCGAGGTTCCATGCATCGGTAGCGTCGATGATGTCCTGCAACTCTGCCTGACGGGTGAAGAGCTTGTCCATCTTGTCCTGGTCTTCGTAGTATTCGGGCAGGCCGAACTTCTGATTGATTTCCTCGTACTCCGCCAATGCGTCCACAATGGGCTGTACGCCTTCCATTACCACTTCTTTTACTGTCTTTGTGGGATCGAGGTAAGGCTCCTGCGCCAAGTATCCCACCGAATATCCGGGCGAGAACACCACTTCGCCCTGATAGGATTTATCCAAGCCGGCGATAATCTTCAGCAAGGTCGATTTACCCGAACCGTTCAGACCGATGATACCGATTTTCGCTCCATAGAAGAACGAGAGGTAGATGTTCTTCAACACCTGCTTGTTGTTCTGCTGAATGGTCTTGTTCAGCCCTACCATAGAAAAGATAATTTTCTTATCGTCTACTGTTGCCATGTAATTTAAGTATAAAGTATGAAATATAAAATATAATGTCCGAGATGTGATATAAGACTCTTACACACGAAATTCCGGTACAAAGATAAGAAAAAAAGCGAAAATCTTTTGCAACTTCCAAAAAAGTCTCTATCTTTGCACCCGCTTAACAGCAATAAAGGATTGATTCGCTAGCTCAGCAGGTAGAGCACAACACTTTTAATGTTGGGGTCTTGGGTTCGAGCCCCAAGCGGATCACCAGAAAACAAAGCCGAAATCGGCAAAAAGAGATAAGTCCTGTAATACATTGATATTACAGGACTTTTTCTTTTATCTCCGACTATATCGCAGGCGTCATTACCAACCTGCCTGCTACGGGCACTCTGTTTAGTGGGTTTTCCCGTAACAAGGGGATTCTATTCGGCATTGGCAACCTGTTTTGCCCAATCTCCGGCCTGCTTTGCGCTTCCATTACACAGCCGGCCTGCCTGCCATTCGATTTTAGGATATAGCTTCCTGAGTTGCTTTACGCTGCCTGTAATAGAACTGCCGCCGGAAGTGGCAAACGGAATGATTGTCTTACCGGAGAAATCATATTTCTCAAGAAATGTATTGACCGGACGCGGACACAAGTCCCACCATATCGGATAGCCGAGGAATACCACATCGTAATCTTGCAGATTGAGCGTTTCTCCGCCCAACGCGGGGCGTGAGGTTTCATCCGCCATTTCCACAGAACTGCGGCTTGCCTTATTATTCCAATTAAGGTCTGCCGAGGTGTAGGCCGCAGCCGGAGTAATCCGGTACAGCTTACCGCTAACAGCTTGGGCAATGGCATCGGCAACTCTCTCCGTAGTTCCGGTACAGGAGAAATAGGCCACGAGGATTTTCTTATCGGATTGCGTATCGGCATCCGTTGTCTGTTTTTGCGCTTTCGATGAGCAGCTGAAAGTTAGTAAACTCATAATTATCAATATAATTTGTTTCATTTTATTCTGATTTTGAATGTTTCCGATTACTTGTTACTTGCCATGATGGACAGCCTAAGCATCTTATTATACCCATCATACATTATTTAATATATGTTCGCCGGGAAGCCCGGCCGAGATTATCGCTTATCCGATTCGAGCTTATCATACTCTTCGTCCGTCACCGGTTCGAGCCATTCATTGGAAGTATTTTCACCGGGAACCTCGAAAGCCAAATGAGCGAACCAACCGTCGGCAGCAGCTCCATGCCAATGTTTGACGTTTGCCGGGATATGGATAACCGTACCCGGCAGAATTTCCACAGCAGGCTTGCCCTCTTCCTGATACCAGCCGCGTCCGGCTACACCGATCAACATTTGTCCGCCACCACTTGTTGCACGATGGATATGCCAGTTGTTACGGCAGCGAGGCTCGAACGTGACATTGGAAACGCCCACCTGCTCGCGCGAAACGGGGGCGAGATAACTGTTACCGATGAAATACTTTGCGTATGCCGTATTCGGCTCACCGATAGGAAAAATCATTTCGCGCTGGAAAGCGGCTTTGGCATCCTCACCGGCAGCATCTTCCGCCCATACGCCTTTTGCCAGATTGAATGCCGCCCATGCTTTCGGCCAACCTGCATAGAAACCGATGTGAGTTATGATTTCGGCAATCTCGGTACGGGTAATGCCGTTCTTCTTTGCCGACTGAAGATGGAATACGAGCGAATTGTCCGTGATGCCCTGACTGATGAGCGAGGTAACGGTTACCAAACTGCGGTCGCGCAAACCGAGTTTGTCGGTACGGCTCCACACTTCTCCAAAAAGAACATCATCGTTGAGTTCTGCGAATTTAGGAGCGAACTCCCCTAATTGGGTACGCCCGGCTGTCTGTACTATTTTCTCTTGTGCCATAACATTGAAAGTTAAAATACTGAATACTGAAATTAAAAGAATCTTGTTCATGGTCGTTTCATTTATCGTATGAGGTTATTACTATTACCGGTTGTTTTACGATTGCAAATTTACCGCGGTTACGCAAACCGGTTTGTATATGATTTACGGATATTTATACCCGAATCATTGATTTTGCGATTAGGGATGCATGTAATGCAAAACAAAAAAACAACCGTCAACAACACCGGAATGCGCTGATACCTCAAAAAAGCGAAAGGAAACAGTAAACAGGATTAAAGTTGCGGAATACCGTAACGGCGAGCGTCCATACAGCAATCCCTATCAGCTCCGTGCCCAGGCTCTTCGTACTTATCGCCCATGGCAGACTTTACTCTTAACTATCACGGAAGAGCCTCTATTTCCGGCTGACGATTGTACCCGTCGCCTGATTGGCGGGCATTACCAGCACCTCGGCCACCTGTATGTGTTCGGGTACGGCGGCGGCAAAGTACACCACCTCGGCAATATCGTCGCCCGTAAGCGGACGGATACCCTTGTACACATTATCGGCAGCCGACTTGTCTCCACGGAAGCGCACTACGGAGAAATTCGTCTCCACCAAACCGGGCTTGATGTTGGTCACCCGCACGGGAGTATCCACGAGGTCGATGCGCAATCCGTCAGACAACGCCTTTACGGCAGCCTTGCTGGCACAGTACACACTGCCGCCCGGATAGGCGTAATCGCCCGCAATGGAGCCCATATTGATGACATGACCGCGGCCGCGTTCCACCATTCCGGGGACAACAAGGCGGGTCATGGCAAGCAACGACTTGATATTGGTGTCGAGCACGATGTCCCATTCGTCGAGATTGCCTTCGTGTTCCTTATCCACGCCGATTACCAGTCCGGCGTTATTAACGAGAATATCTATCGCCTTCCATTCTTCGGGAAGCGAGTCGAGAGCGGCTTTCGCAGCCCCGCGGTCACGTACGTCGAAAGGCAGCAGGCAGACGTCCGCGCGGTATTCCGTTTCCAGCTCGCGCTTTACGGCGGTCAGCTTCTCCATATTCCGTCCGTTGAGAATCAGGCGGTAGCCATTCATGGCAAACTTGCGTGCGCAGCCCTCTCCTATGCCCGAAGAGGCGCCCGTGATGAGTACGATTTTCTTTTCCATTTCTTATAAGGAATTTAATGTTACAGGCCGCAAAGTTAGGACTTATTTGCGAGCATCGGTAAATTACTCATAACTTATAACTCATAACCCTTAAAGTTTTCAAGAAAATATGTACCTTTGCGCCACTTTTTTATGACTGACTGTATCAGGTAGAGATTTGTTTAATTAGTTTGGATAAAGTAAGAAACGCTTATGCAAAAGTCCGACTGCATCATCAGCGTAGAGCACGTATCGAAGTTCTTCGGAGATAAAGCCGTACTGAATGATGTGAATTTGTCTGTCCGTAAGGGCGAGTTTGTAACGATATTGGGACCGTCCGGTTGCGGAAAGACGACGTTGCTGCGTCTGATTGCAGGCTTCCAGACTGCTTCGGAAGGAGTGATTACCATTGCAGGGAAGGACATCACGCAGACACCGCCCCACCGGCGTCCGGTGAACACGGTGTTCCAGAAATACGCCCTGTTCCCCCACCTCAACGTATTCAACAACATTGCTTTCGGCCTCAAGCTGAAGAAGCTGCCCGCCGCCACAATCGAGAAAAAAGTGAAGCAGGCGCTCCGCATGGTGGGCATGACCGACTATGAAGACCGCGACGTAGACTCCCTCTCCGGCGGACAGCAACAGCGCGTTGCCATAGCCCGCGCCATCGTCAACGAGCCCGAAGTGCTGCTCCTTGACGAGCCCCTTGCCGCTCTCGACCTGAAGATGCGCAAGGACATGCAGATGGAGCTCAAAGAGATGCACCAAAAGCTGGGCATCACCTTCGTATACGTCACCCACGACCAGGAAGAAGCCCTCACCCTGAGCGACACCATCGTCGTCATGAGCGAAGGCAAGATACAGCAAACCGGCACCCCGATAGACATCTACAACGAGCCTATCAACTCCTTCGTGGCCGACTTCATCGGCGAGAGCAACATCCTGAACGGCGTCATGGTGCACGACCAGCTCGTCCGTTTCTGCGGACAGGAATTCGACTGCGTGGACACCGGTTTCGGCGAACAGACGCAGGTGGACGTCGTAATCCGTCCGGAAGACATCTACATCTTCGAGCCCTCGGACGCGGCGCAACTGACGGGAACCGTAACAAGCTCCATCTTCAAAGGCGTGCACTACGAAATGCTGGTACAGACCGACGAGGGCTACGAACTGATGGTACAGGACTACCACTGCTTCGAGGCAGGCCGCAAAGTGGGTCTGCTGGTAAAACCCTTCGACATCCACGTGATGAAGAAAGAGCGCACCTGCAACACCTTCGAAGGCAAGCTCCTGGACGAGACGCACGTGGAATTCCTGGGTTGCAGCTTTGAATGCAGTCCGGTGCAGGGCATCGAGCCCGAAACGCCCGTAACGGTGGAAGTGGACTTCCGGAACGTCATCCTCGAGGACAACGAAGAAGACGGACGACTGACGGGCGAAGTGAAATTCATCCTCTACAAAGGAAACCACTACCACCTCACCGTATTTACCGACTGGGACGAAGACATCTTCGTAGACACCAACGACGTATGGGACGACGGCGACAGAGTGGGCATACGGATTGCGCCGGAAAACATACGGGTAACAGTAAATGACAAGGCGATAAAGTGATAAGGCGATGTTAAACAAGTTATCTTCTTTCTTCATGCGGCGGCGCAACTGGACGGTTCCCTACGCGCTGTTCCTGCTGATATTTGTGATAGTGCCGCTACTGCTGATTGTGCTGTACGCCTTTACGGATGCCGACGGAGCGTTTACCTTCGCCAATTTCCGCAAGTTCATGATGCACCCGGAAGCGATGAACACGTTCGTATATTCCATCGGCATAGCCATCATCACGACGCTGGCGTGCCTGTTGCTGGGTTATCCGGCGGCTTACATCCTCAGCCAGCGGCAGTTCAACACCTCGCAGACGATGGTGGTGCTGTTTATCCTGCCCATGTGGGTGAACATACTGATACGCACGCTCGCCACAGTGGCGCTGTTCGACTTCCTCAACCTGCCGTTGGGCGAAGGCGCGCTCGTGTTCGGTATGGTGTACAACTTCCTGCCGTTCATGATATACCCCATCTACAACACCTTGCAGAAGATGGACCACAACCTCATTGAAGCCGCCCAAGACCTCGGAGCCAACCCCTTGCAGGTATTCGGCAAAGTGATACTGCCCCTCTCCATGCCGGGCATCATGAGCGGCATCGTAATGGTGTTCATGCCTACGGTAAGCACCTTCGCCATTGCCGAACTGCTGACGATGAACAACATCAAGCTCTTCGGAACGACCGTGCAGGAGAATATATACAACGGAATGTGGAACTACGGTGCGGCCTTGTCGCTCATCATGCTGTTGCTGATAGGCGTCACCATCCTCTTTACGAACGAAGAGGACAGCGCATCCAATGAAAGCGGAGGTGTGATATGATGACACGTATTCTTGCCAAAGGCTACCTGTGGCTGCTGCTTGCGCTGCTCTACTCGCCTATCCTCATCATAATGATATTCTCGTTCACCGAGGCCAAAGTGCTGGGCAACTGGACGGGATTCTCCACCAAGCTGTACAGCTCCCTCTTCACGGGCGGCATGCACCACTCGCTGATGAACGCCATCTGGAACACATTCGCCATTGCCATGCTGGCAGCCACCGCCAGTACGGCGTTGGGCAGCATCGCGGCCATCGGCATCTTCAACCTGCGCACACGCACGCGTCAGGTGATGAACTTCGCCAACGCCATTCCGATGATGAACGCGGACATCATCACGGGTGTGTCGCTGTTCCTGCTGTTCGTCAGCTTCGGCATCTCGCAGGGATTCGCGACGGTGGTACTGGCGCACATCACGTTCTGCACCCCCTACGTAGTGCTGAGCGTGATGCCCCGTTTGAAGAAGATGAACCAGAACGTGTACGAAGCCGCCCTCGACCTCGGAGCCACTCCTTTCCAGGCATTGCGCAAGGTGATTCTGCCGGAGATATTTCCGGGCATGATAAGCGGCTTCATCCTTGCCTTCACGCTCTCCATCGACGATTTCGCAGTAACCATATTCACCATTGGAAACGAAGGACTGGAAACGCTCTCCACCTACATCTACGCCGATGCGCGCAAAGGCGGACTGACACCGGAGCTGCGTCCCCTCTCCACCATTATATTCGTTACGGTGCTGGTGCTGCTGATTGTCATCAACAAGCGTGCGGAGCGTGCACGGAAAAATTAAACCCGCCCCATCTCACAGGGCGAGGTGATTGCTCACGGGCTAAGGTGACTGCTCCCGTGAGATGAAATCATCCGCCCCGCAAGACGGGATACACCCGCTTCGTGAGACGAATTTTCTCATCCCGCAGGACGGAAAGATTCATCCCGCAAGCCGAAAAATGAAAGTATAGTCAAGATAAACCTGCTGAACAAAAAAAATGAAAAGATTAACACACATACTCCTTCTCCTTTGCCTCGTCTTCGCAGCCGCCTCGTGCAAGGACTCCGGCGAAGAGCGCAGCCACGTACTGAAAGTCTACAACTGGGCGGACTACATCGACGAAGACGTACTTGCCGAGTTCCCCGCCTGGTACAAGCAACAGACGGGGCAGGACATCCGCCTTATCTACCAGGTGTTCGACATCAACGAAATCATGCTCACCAAGATAGAGCGCGGCCACGAAGACTTCGACGTGGTGTGCCCCTCGGAATACATCATCGAACGGATGCTGAAGAAGAACCTTCTCCTGCCCATCGACCGCGACTTCGGCAAGACCCCGGACTACCTGCCCAACATCTCCCCCTACATCCGCCGGGAGCTGAACAAGACCAGTCAGCCGGGACGCACCACCACCGACTATGCCGTACCATACATGTGGGGCACGGCCGGCATCCTGTACAACCGCAACTTCATCACCCCCGACGAAGCCGGCAGCTGGCACTGCCTCTGGAACTCCAAGAACAAGGGTAAAATCCTGATGAAAGACAGCTATCGCGACGCCTACGGAACCGCCATCATCTACGCCCACGCCCGCCAGCTTGCCGACGGCACCGTCACCGTGGAGCAACTGATGAACGACAACTCCCCCGAAGCCATAGCCCTGGCCGAGGAGTATCTGAAAGCCATGAAGCCCAATATCTCCGGTTGGGAAGCCGATTTCGGCAAGGAGATGATGACCAAGAACAAGACCTGGCTCAACCTCACCTGGAGCGGCGATGCCGTATGGGCCATCGAGGAAGCCGAAGCGGTAGGCGTAGACCTTGCCTACGAAGTGCCGCGCGAGGGCAGCAACATCTGGTACGACGGCTGGGTAATCCCCAAATACGCGCGTAACCCCAAGGCTGCCGCCTACTTCATCAACTATCTCTGCCAACCCGGCATCGCCCTGCGCAATATGGACGCCATAGGTTACGTCAGCGCCGTTGCCACCCCCGAAATCATGGAAGCCAAACGGGACACCGCCATCGCGACGCGTTCCGACCTCAGCTACTTCTTCGGTGAAGGCGTAGGTGCGGACAGCCTGCAAATCAATCCCGTACAATATCCCGACAGGAAAGTCGTGGAGCGCTGCGCCATGATACGTGACTTCGGCGACCGCACCGAACTCGTACTCGAAATGTGGAGCCGCGTGAAAGGCGACAACCTCAACACCGGCATCGTACTGCTGATATTCTCCGTATTCGGCGTGCTGTTCGTATGGCTGGTGTACGGCAAGATACGCAAGTACCGGCAGAAACAGCGCCACCACCGGAGACGGAGAATACGGTAACCCCCTCATAACCCATACCCCCAATAACTCATAACTCATAACTTATAACTCTTAAATCCCCTCCCTCCATGTTAACTCAAATTATCAATGGACGCATATTCACCCCGCAAGGCTGGCTGAATGAAGGTTCCGTCCTGATGCGTGACGGAAAAATCCTTGAAGTGACCAACTGCGACCTCGCCCTTATCGGCGCACGTCTCATCGACGCCAAAGGCATGTACATCGTGCCCGGCTTCGTCTGCATGCACGCGCATGGCGGTGGCGGACACGACTTCAACGAATGTACCGAAGAAGCGTTCCGCAGCATCATCGACGCACACCTCGCTCATGGCGCAACGAGCTTCTACCCCACCATTTCCTCGTCTCCGTTCGACAAGCTGCATCAAGCCGCCAAAGTGTGCGAGCGGCTCATGGCAGAACCGGACAGCCCCGTGCTGGGACTTCACATCGAAGGCCCCTACCTCAACAGGAAAATGGCAGGCGAGCAGTTTGCCGACCAGGTGAAAGAGATTGACGAACAAGAGTACCGCGAGCTTGTAGAAAGCACCCGTTGCATCCGCCGCTGGGACGCCTCTCCCGAACTGCCCGGAGCGCTGGAATTCGCAAGCTACCTGCGCGAAAAAGGCATACTGGCAGCCGTATCGCACACCGAAGCCGAATACGACGGCATCCGTGCCGCCTACGAAGCCGGATTTACCCACGCCGCCCACTTCTACAACGCCATGCCGGGCTTCCACAAACGCCGCGAATACAAGTACGAGGGCACTGTGGAAAGCGTCTACCTGACCGACGGCATGACCATCGAACTCATCGCCGACGGCATCCACCTGCCGTCCACCATCCTGAAACTGGCATACAAACTGAAAGGCGTGGAGCACACCTGCCTCGTAACGGACGCCCTCTCCTGCGCCGCCACCGAAGGCAAGGAAATCAACGACCCGCGCTACATCATCGAGGACGGCGTATGCAAACTTGCCGACCGCTCCTCTCTGGCAGGCAGCATCGCCACCATGGACGTACTGGTGCGCACCATGGCAAAAGCCGGCATCCCGTTGGGCGACGCCCTGCGCATGGCTTCCGAAACCCCGGCACGCATCATGGGTGTGTACGACCGCAAAGGTTCCCTGCAAAAGGATAAGGACGCCGATATCCTCATCATGGACAAGGAGCTGAACATACGCGCCGTATGGCAGGCGGGCAAGCTGGTTCAGGAAAGTTTCCTGAATTATAAGTAACGTGATTCTTCCTTTTACCGGTTCCTTATAATCCCCCCGACACCATGCACGGAGCGAAAAATCTTACCCAAGGCCCTATCAACCGCCAGCTATTCGGCCTGGCGATGCCCATCATGGCTACGTCCTTCATCCAGATGGCGTACAGCCTGACGGATATGGCGTGGGTAGGCCGTCTGGGCAGCGAGGCGGTTGCGGCGGTAGGCGCGGTGGGTATTCTCACGTGGATGTCAGGCTCTATCGCCCTGCTGAACAAGGTAGGGTCGGAAGTCAGCGTAGGCCAGTCCATCGGAGCGCAGAACCGGGAAGACGCACGTGCCTTCGCCTCGCACAACATCAGCATCGCACTGCTTATCGCCGTATGCTGGGGCGGACTGCTGTTTGTTTTCGCCCGCCCCGTCATGCGCCTTTTCGAGCTGGAACCGCATATCACCGAAAATGCCGTAACGTATCTGCGCATCATATCGACGGCACTGCCTTTCGTCTTCCTCTCCGCCGCCTTCACGGGTATCTACAACGCCTCTGGACGCAGCAAGACACCGTTCTACATCAGCGGAACGGGACTTGTGATGAATATCCTGCTCGACCCTCTCTTTATCTTCGGCTTCGGCTGGGGAACGGTAGGCGCAGCGCTCGCCACATGGCTGGCCGAGGCTTCCGTATGCTTCATCTTCGTCTACAAGCTCCGGCGAAAAGACGACTTGCTCGGCGGATTCCCGTTTTTCGTCCGACTGAAAAAGAAGTACAGCCGGCGTATCTTCAAACTGGGGCTGCCCGTCGCCACGCTGAATACGCTGTACGCTTTCGTCAACATGTTCCTGTCGCGCACGGCAGCGGAACAGGGCGGCCACATCGGGCTCATGGCCTTTACCACCGGCGGACAAATAGAGGCCATCACCTGGAATACGTCACAGGGCTTCTCCACCGGATTGAGTACTTTCATCGCCCAGAACTACGCCGCCGGACAGAAAGCGCGCGTATGGCAGGCATGGAAAACGACGCTCCGGATGACGGCCGTGTTCGGCACGCTTTGCTCGCTGCTGTTCATCTTTTACGGCAACGAGCTGTTCTCCGTCTTCGTGCCCGAGGAAGCGGCCTATCGCGCGGGCGGCAACTTCCTGCGCATCGACGGCTACTCGCAACTGTTCATGATGCTGGAAATCACCATGCAGGGCGTATTCTACGGCATAGGGCGCACCGTACCGCCGGCTATCGTCAGCATAGGGTGCAACTACATGCGCATTCCGGCAGCCTTGCTGCTGGTGCAAACGGGTATGGGCGTGGATGCCATCTGGTGGGCGGTAAGCGGCACCACCATCGCCAAAGGAATAATCCTGACGGGCTGGTTTATCTTTATTAAAAGGAAAATTCTCTAAAAAAACTACAATGGTAAACTTTTTGATGCCAACGGATGTATTATATACATAAATTTGCATTAGTAAAACTTGAACCAATTAAAAAAATAAAAGGTATGAAAAAGATGAAAATTACAGCATTCCTGCTGAGCGGTGCCATACTACTGGGTAGCTGCGGCACCATGAATAATACGACCAAGGGCGGTATCATCGGCGGCGGCTCGGGAGCGGCGGCAGGAGCCATTATCGGCGGACTGTTCGGCAAAGGTAAAGGCGCGGCCATCGGTGCGGCGGTAGGCGCTGCGGTAGGTACGGGCGCAGGTGTGGCCATCGGCCATAAGATGGATAAAAAGGCCGCCGAAGCCGCCAAGATTGAAGGCGCGCAGGTGGAAGTGGTGAAAGACGCCAACAACCTGGATGCCGTTAAGGTGACGTTCGACTCCGGTATTCTGTTTGCCTTCAACTCCTCTACGCTGAGTAACGACGCGAAAGCTTCTTTGCGCGACCTTGCCAAGATTCTGAAGGAAGATACTACCACGGACATCGCCATCATAGGGCATACCGACAAGGTCGGCACGTACGAAGCCAACATGAAGGTTTCCAAGAACCGCGCTTATGCCGTAGAGAATTACTTGCAGGATTGCGGCGTATCTCCCTCGCAATTCAAGCAAGTGGAAGGTGTGGGGTACAATGAATACGACGAAAGCCTATCGGCCGCCCAGAATCGCCGTGTGGTAATCTTTATGTATGCCAGCGAGCAGATGATTAAGAACGCGGAAGCGGGAAAATGATAGTCCCGGCCATCATCTCCCATGAAGCTTTCCAAACCCTTGCGTATCATTCGCAATCTGTTGCTCTTCTTCTTTATATCCACTACCGTAACGGTAGTGGTTTATAGTTTTATGCCGGTATATGTCACGCCGCTGATGATTATCCGAAGCGTGCAACAGGTATTTAAAGGGGAAAGCCCCGCATGGCATCACGAATGGGTGCCGTTCGATAAGCTCTCCCCTCACCTGCCTATGGCCGTCATAGCGTCGGAAGACAACCGTTTTGCCACACACAACGGCTTCGACTTCATCGAAATACAGAAAGCCATGAAAGAGAACGAGAAGCGCAAGCGGAAACGCGGCGCGAGCACCATCAGCCAGCAGACGGCAAAGAACGTATTTCTGTGGCCGCAGTCCTCATGGATTCGCAAGGGCTTTGAAGTTTACTTTACGTGGATGATAGAGATGTTCTGGTCTAAAAAGCGGATAATGACGGTCTACCTCAACTCCATCGAAATGGGCAAAGGCATCTACGGAGCGCAAGCGGCCGCCCGATACAAGTTCCATACCACCGCCGCCAAGCTCACCGCCGGACAATGCGCACTGATTGCCGCAACCCTGCCCAACCCTATCCGCTTTGATTCCGCACACCCTTCAAGCTATATCCTGAAAAGGCAGGGACAGATACTGCGATTGATGAAACTCGTACCGAAATTTCCACCGGAAGAGCCGACGGGCTCTAAGAAAAAAAAGAAATAATAAAACATTCTCTTGTGAAGAAATAAGAATTTTCATACATTTGCAATAAGCAATAAAAAAGAAACGAAAAAGGATAAACTGAAAAATAAATTTAGTTTATAAAACGCGAAAGGAAAGCGTCGCTACCCGCGCACAGGTTGAAATCGCTCCGGCCACCCTGTTCCTTATTCGGGAAACAGAGTTTCAAAGCCTGTGGAAACAAGAGGGGGAATGAACGTTTTTACTTGCTTATGCACTATACCATGATAAACATCGGCAAACTGATAGAAATGGAATTACACCGCCAGGAACGCTCTGCAAGCTGGTTCGCAAAGAAATTATACTGCGACCGCACCAATGTGTATTCCATCTTCAAACGACACAGCATAGACACAGATTTACTAATGCGCATCTGTTACATACTGAACTGCGATTTCTTCCGGTACTACTCCGGCGAGCTTCAAGAACACCCTTTTCCACCCGTAGACAACAAAGAAAACGAGGCGGAATAAAGCGCACCTCATGTAGAATATTATCCTACACTTCTGTATAAATAAAAACTACATACAGACAAAGTTTTTCGATTCGATAGAAATTATCTTTGCATCGTTTTAATATTAATTTAAAAAAAAGAACAAAATGAAAAACTTTGAACTTAAATTTTGGTTGTCTTGTATGATGATGGCTTTATGCCTTGGTTTTACATCTTGCGGTGATGATGATGAAGGTATCGAGGGAGATGCCAACGAACTGATTATCGGTGACTGGAAAGTGGTTGACGAATACGGTTGGTACAAATATCAAGACGAAGAAACCGGCAAATGGGTAAAAGAGGAATACGGCAAGGAAGACGGCGACTACATCAATGAAATCTTCAGCTTCAAAAAAGATGGTACCGGTTCGGAAAAACAGGCAGGTTACACCGAAAACTTCACTTGGAAAATTAATGCTCAGAAGCTCACTTTGAAATATGATCATTACAGCATGGAATGTACCATTGAGCAGATGAACGCTAAAAAGGCTACCATGTCTTTCTATGAAAAAGACGAAGACGGTGAAGAAGAGGCTATGGTACTTGTACTTGAAAAGCAATAAATAAAGGCTTGAAACCCTTTCATTAATAATAAAAACGCCTCGCGTTGGTAATCCAAACGCGAGGCGTTTTTATATTATCTCCGGCAGTTTTAAAGGGAAATCCCCGGCAATCAGGACACAAACTCCCGGTGTCCGGAACAATCAATAAGCATGTCCCCCCTCTTCCCGCATCTCTTTCGCATCTATTTTCTTCTTGTCGATGCTACGCCATGCGTAGAAAATGTATGCAAGCACAAAAGGAACCAGAACAGACACATAAGCCATTACCCGCAACGTGAACTGGCTGGAGCAACTGTTTGCCAGCGTCAGCGAGCTTTGCAGGTCGGCGGTAGAGGGATAATAAGCAGTATTGTTATAACCCGCCACAAGCAGCAGCGCCAGCACCGTAAGCACCGTACCCGCACCGGCAAACCATATTCCTTTATCGAAAGCAGGTTTCCACACCGTACGGATAATTCCCCAAAGCACCGCAAGCACGCCCACAAGGAATACAATCAGCACCACAGGCATTTCGATGAAGTTCGTCAGATACTTATAGGGCTCCATAAAGACCTCTCCGGTTTCCGGATTCACCGCATATCCCTCGGCAAGCAGCGTACGGATAACGAACGCCAGGAAGAACACCAGGAACAACCCCGTATTTCCCCACAACGCGCGGCGGCAACGTTTCACCAAATCGGCATCACTGATATTATTTATGAAATAAAGCGAACCGAGAATACGTGCCAGGAAGAACACAGCCAGCCCCAGCACTACATTCCAGGGATTGAGCAACGCATCCAGGCCATGTCCCGCATTCGCCCAACTGCTGATAACCGGCATCACCGTATCGGCGATATTACCTTTGTCGATATAGAACTCCGACCCCGTAAAGAACGTTGCCACCGCACCGCCCAACAGCACCGGCCCTACCACTCCGTTTATCACCAGAAAAGCGCGATACGTCGTCTTACCCAGCAGATTGCCCGCCTTCGACTGGAACTCATAGCTGACGGCCTGCAACACGAAAGTAAACAGGATAATCATCCACAGCCAGTAGGCTCCGCCGAAACTCGTACTGTAAAACAACGGGAACGACGCAAAGAACGCCCCGCCGAACGTCACGAGCGTAGTAAACGTAAACTCCCACTTCCGCCCCGTAGAGTTGATTATCATCTTACGCTGCTCTTCCGTCTTGCCCAGACAAAATATCAACGAGTTACCCCCCTGCACAAACAGCAGGAAAACAAGTAAGGCCCCCAACAGGGACACTACAAACCACCAATATTGTTGAAGAAATAGATAGGTATTCATGTGAAAAGTTATGAGTTATGAGTTATGAGTTATAAGTTATGAGTTATGGGGGAGTTCGTTTTCCGGACCTTTCCGTATCGCTTTCAGCATAATGCCCACTTCGGCAATCAGCATAATGGTGAACAGTACGAGGAAAATAAAGAATGTGGTCTGCACGGAGCCGACATCCAGTTTGGAAATAGCGGCACTGGTGGGCAACATATCCTGAATGGCCCACGGCTGACGTCCGCACTCGGCAACCACCCAACCGGCCTGTCCGGCAAGATAGCCCAACGGAATGGTCAGCATGGCCACCCAATGCATCCAGCGCATCCGCGACAAGTCTTTCTTATAGGCAAGCACAAGAACCACGATAAAGAAAAGGATGAAATACCCGCCCAATATCACCATGATTCGGAACATATAGAAAGTGAGCGGCACATTGGGAACCAGCTCGTTTACATCCTTGATATAACCATAACCGAAATACGCCACATTCTCTTTCAGCACTTTGGCAGCCACCTGCGCATCGGCATCATTGCCCGCAGCCTTGGCGGCGCGATAGGCGGAGAAAGCGCCGATAGCCGTCTTTCCCTTCTCAATCTTTTCTTGGGCGGAGAGCGCGGTCGTACCATCTTTCAGGGGATAACCGCCTTTCAGCAGGTCGTTGATGCCCGGCACGAAAGCCTTTGAGTCACGCTCGGCAAGCAGCGACAGGAACTTGGGAATCTCCATGCGGAAAAGGAAAGCATCCTTTCCGTCACCGGCCGTTTCCTTTTCGGGATTGAGAATACCGAAAGCCACCAGCCCGGCTCCTTCCTGTCCCTGATAATAACCTTCCATGGCAGCCAGCTTCATAGGCTGTTTCTGCGCCACCTGATAACCGGAACCGTCACCCGTCCATGCGGAAAGCACAGCGGCGCACAGTCCCACCCAGGCGGCTATCTTTATGCTTGACAAGGCAAACTTCTTCTCACGGTTCTTCCACAGATACCAGCAACTCACGCCTACCACAAACACCGCGGCCAGCACCCAGCCGGACAATACGCTGTGGAAAAACTTGTTGACTGCCATCGGCGAAGTAGCCACAGCCCAGAAGTCCACCATTTCGTTGCGGGCGGTATCGGGATTGAATTCCATGCCCACCGGGTTCTGCATCCAGGCGTTTGCCACCAGAATCCACCAGGCGGAGATAGTAGCGCCAAGACCCGTAAGCCAGGTAGAGGCCAGGTGGAAGCGTTTGCTCACCTTGTCCCAACCGAAGAACATCACCGCAATGAACGTGGCTTCCATAAAGAATGCCAGGATGCCTTCGATAGCCAGCGGCGCACCGAAGATGTCGCCCACAAACCAGCTGTAATTGCTCCAGTTCGTGCCGAATTCAAACTCCAGAATCAATCCCGTAGCCACACCTATGGCGAAGTTGATGCCGAAGAGCTTCATCCAGAACTTGGCTGTATGTTTCCAAAACTCGTCACCCGTACGGTAGTACACCGTTTCCATGATGCCCATAATCACCGCCAGTCCTAAAGTAAGCGGCACGAAAATCCAATGATAGATAGCGGTCAAAGCGAATTGCGCTCTCGACCAGTCAATCAGGGAAGTGTCAATGTTTTCAAGCATGAGAGGTAAAATATTAAGTATAAAGTATTAAGTATTAAGTATAAAATATCAAGTATAATATCAAGTATAAAGAATAGTGAAAAGAGCCATCCCGCCCCCTAATCACTAATCCCTAATCGCTAATCACTAATCACCGTTCTCCTGCGCCCTCAGAATCAGTTCGCGGCTGACATACTCTTCCTTATCGCTGCCTACGGCGGCTTTGTTCAGATAGTTCGGGAAGAAGAAAAGGCGAAGGATAAAAAACATGATAAACAGTTTGATTGCAATTATCAGCCACAAAGTACGTCCTAATGTCATACTCCGGAAGCCCTCAACATAGAATTGCCAAATACCGGTCACGAGGTTTCTCATAGAAGCTCAATTTATAATCATTACAAATATAAAATACTTTTATATAAATAACAAATAAAAGGCTGAAAAGTTAATTGTCGGCAGAAAAAAGTAGTCCGCCGATACAATCCAGGCAAACGTCTATTGTTTTTGCCGTTTCCGGAAGCGCCGCCTACTTTTGTGAAGGTAAAACATAGAAATCAGGAAATATGATAAACGTAAGAAGATTGACAGTGATATCGCTCTGTGTGGCAAGCGCCTGCGCCGGCAACGTAACGCTGCAAGCGCAAGACGTCGCCATCGGCGCACAGCAACGGGACAGCGTACAGGCACTTCCCGCACAATGGGATTTGCAAACGTGCATCGACTACGCCTTGCGGCAGAATATCACCATCCGCAAGAACCGCCTCAACGCCGAAAGCGCCGAAGTGGACGTGAAGACCGCCAAGGCAGCCCTCTTCCCCAGCCTCACGGCATCCGTAAGCCAGCGTATCGTAAACCGCCCCAACAGCGAGACGAATACGATTATCGACGGCGACAACATCACCAGCAGCCAGAGCAAGACCAGCTACAACGGCAGCTACGGCATCGATGCCAACTGGACGCTCTACAACGGCAGCAAACGCCTGAACACCCTGAAACAGCAACGGATGAACAACCGCATCGCCGAACTGAGCGTGGCAGAGAGCGAGAACAACATCGAAGAGAGCATCACGCAAATCTACGTACAGATTCTCTACGCCGCCGAAGCCGTCAAAGTAAACGAAGCGACCCTCGCCGTCAGCCGGGCGGAATGCGAACGGGCACGCGCCCTGCTCGCGGCGGGAAGCATCGCCAAGAGCGACCTTGCCCAACTGGAAGCGCAAGTCAGCACCGACAACTATCAATTGGTAACCGCACAAGCCACCCTGCAAGATTACAAACTGCAACTGAAACAACTCCTCGAACTGGACGGCGAAAAGGAAATGACGCTCTACATCCCCACGCCCGGCGATGAGAACGTATTGTCTCCGCTACCCTCAAAGACCGATGTCTACCGCTCCGCCCTCACCCTGCGCCCGGAAATCGAGGCAAGCCGGCTGAATGTCAAAGCCTCGGAGCTCGACATCGACATCGCCCGTTCCGGTTACATCCCCACCGTCAGCCTCAGCGCAGGCATAGGGAGCACGAACACCAACGGCAACGACTTCACCTTCGGCGAGCAAATCAAGCAGAACTGGAACAACTCTCTGGGCGTAACCGTAAGCGTGCCCATCTTCAACAACCGCCAGACCAAGAGCGCCGTACAGAAAGCCAAAATCCAGAAGCAGAGCAGCGAACTGGACTTGCTGGACAGCCAGAAAGCCTTGTACAAAACCATCGAAGGCCTATGGCTGGACGCCAACAGCGCACAGCAACGCTACGTTGCCGCCACAGAGAAGCTGCGCAGTACACAAACCAGCTACGACCTCATCCAAGAGCAGTTCAACCTCGGCATGAAGAACACCGTGGAACTGCTGACGGAGAAGAACAACCTGCTCAATGCGCAGCAGGAAACTCTGCAAGCCAAATACATGGCGATACTGAACACGCAACTGCTGAGATTCTATCAGGGAGAAAAGATTACGCTTTAACCGGCTAACTCAAAATAAGTAAAGATGCCTAATCAACCGATACTATCGGTATAAACTAAAATTCAACATTTAATAAAGATACAGAGTATGAACAAGAAGAAAATCATCCTTATCGCCGTAATCGTCGTAGCAGTGGTCGGCGCAGGCTTCCGGCTCTTCGGCGGCTCTAAGGCCAAACATAAAGTGACCTACGAGACAGCCGCCGTCACCAAAGGCGAGATATCGGAATCGGTAACCGCCACCGGCACCATCGAACCGGTGACGGAAGTGGAAGTCGGTACGCAGGTCAGCGGCATCATCGACAAGATATACGCCGATTACAATTCCGTAGTCACCAAAGGCCAGCTCATAGCTGAAATGGATCGCGTGACGCTGCAAAGCGAAGTAGCTTCCCAACGTGCCGCCTACAACGGTGCGAAAGCCGAATACGAGTATCAGCGGAAGAACTACGAACGCAACCGCGGACTGCACGAAAAACAGCTCATCAGCGACACCGACTACGAGCAGTCCGTCTACAACTACGAGAAAGCGAAAAGCAACTACGAAAGCAGTCAGGCATCGCTGGCCAAGGCCGAACGTAACCTGTCGTACGCCACCATCACCTCGCCCATCGACGGTGTGGTCATCAACCGTGCGGTAGAGGAAGGACAGACGGTGGCATCCGGCTTCGAAACCCCTACCCTGTTCACCATCGCCGCCGACCTTACGCAGATGCAAGTGGTGGCCGACGTGGATGAAGCCGACATAGGCGGTGTGGAAGACGGGCAGCGCGTTACCTTTACCGTAGACGCTTATCCTAACGATACCTTTGAAGGCGTGGTAACGCAGATTCGCTTGGGCGAGGACAGCTCCTCAAGTTCCGGCAGCAGCACCACGTCCAGTACGGTTGTCACCTACGAGGTGGTTATCTCCGCCCCCAATCCCGACTTGAAACTGAAGCCCCGTCTCACGGCCAACGTCACGATTTATACACTCGACCGCAAAGACGTGCTTTCCGTTCCGGCGCGCGCGCTCCGTTTCACTCCCGAAAAGCCGCTCATCGGCGACAATGACATCGTAAAAGATTGCGAAGGCGAACACAAGCTTTGGACACGCGAGGGCAATACGTTCACCGCGCATCCCGTAGTGGTGGGTATCTCCAACGGTGTGAATACGGAAATCGTAAGCGGCATCGGCGAAGGTGCGGTAGTAGTGACCGAAGCCACCATAGGCCGCATGCCGGGCGAAGGCGCGACGGCGGATACGCAGCAGGAACCCAGCGGCGAGAAGAGTCCGTTCATGCCGGGCCCCCCGGGAAGCAACAAGAAGAAAAAGTAAATGATAATACATCATTAACCATGAGCAAAACCGTAATTGAACTTCAAAACATAAAGCGGAACTTCCGGGTGGGAGACGAAACGGTGCATGCGTTGCGCGGCGTATCGTTCTCCATCGGCGAGGGAGAGTTCGTGACCATCATGGGTACGTCCGGCTCGGGAAAATCGACGCTGTTGAACATACTCGGCTGTCTGGACACGCCTACCGTAGGCGAGTATCTGCTGGACGGCATCTCCGTGCGCACCATGAGCAAGTCACAGCGTGCCGTACTCCGCAACCGTAAAATAGGCTTCGTATTCCAAAACTACAACCTGCTGGCCAAGACCACAGCCGTGGAGAACGTGGAGCTGCCACTGATGTACAACTCGTCCGTATCGGCCGCCGAACGCCGGAAACGCGCCGTCGAAGCGTTGAAAGCCGTAGGACTGGGCGACCGTCTGGAACACAAGTCCAATCAGATGTCCGGCGGACAGATGCAACGCGTAGCCATCGCCCGCGCACTGGTAAACAATCCCGCCGTGATTCTGGCGGACGAGGCCACCGGTAATCTGGATACACGCACCTCGTTTGAAATTCTGGTGCTTTTCCAGAAGCTGCATGCCGAAGGGCGTACCATCATCTTCGTTACGCACAATCCGGAGATAGCCCAATACAGCAGCCGCAACATCGTATTGCGCGACGGGCGGGTGAAAGACGACACAGTCAATCCCGACATCCTGAACGCCGCCGAGACATTGGCCGCGCTGCCCAAACAAGAGGATGATTGATACAGAAAACAATATTCATAAAACACTAAACCAATGAACGGAACCAACCTTTTCAAAATAGCTCTCCGGGCGCTTGCCAACAATAAGCTGCGGGCTTTCCTCACGATGCTGGGTATCATCATCGGCGTGGCGTCCGTCATCACGATGCTTGCCATCGGGCAGGGTTCGAAGAAGAGCATCCAGGCGCAAATCTCCGAAATGGGCTCGAATATGATAATGATTCATCCGGGAGCGGACATGCGCGGCGGCGTACGGCAAGACCCCAGCGCCATGCAGACGCTAAAGCTCACCGACTACGAAGCCTTGCGCAACGAAACGAACTTCCTGTCTGCCGTCAGCCCCAACGTATCCTCGTCAGGACAGCTCATCGCGGGCAACAACAACTACCCCTCTTCCGTAAACGGCGTAGGTACGGACTACCTCGAAATCCGCCAGCTTACAGTGGACAACGGCACGATGTTTACGGAAGCCGACATACAGACTTCCGCCAAAGTATGCGTCATCGGCAAGACGATACAGGACAATCTTTTCCCCGACGGAGAAGACCCCGTAGGACGTATTATCCGCTTCAACCAGGTGCCTTTCCGTGTGACGGGCGTACTGAAAGCCAAAGGTTACAACAGCATGGGCATGGACCAGGATGATGTGGTGCTCGCTCCCTACACCACCGTGATGAAGCGTCTGCTTGCACAGACTTATCTGCAAGGTATCTTCGCATCCGCCCTCACCGAGGACATGACGGACAACGCCACCGAGGAAATCACCGGGATTCTGCGCCGTAACCATAAACTGAAAGACAGCGACGACGACGATTTCACCATACGCAGCCAGCAGGAGCTCAGCTCGATGCTGAACACCACCACCGACCTGATGACCACTCTCCTCGCCTGTATCGCAGGCATATCACTGGTAGTAGGCGGTATCGGCATCATGAACATCATGTATGTATCCGTAACGGAACGTACCCGCGAAATCGGTCTGCGCATGAGTGTGGGCGCCAGAGGAGTGGATATTCTGTCGCAATTCCTCATCGAGGCTATCCTCATCAGCATCACCGGCGGACTTATCGGCGTTATCATCGGCTGCGGCGCAAGCTGGATAGTAAAGAGCGCAGCCCATTGGCCTATTTACATACAAGCCTGGAGCGTATTCCTCAGCTTTGCCGTCTGCACGGTAACGGGAGTGTTCTTCGGCTGGTATCCCGCCAAAAAAGCGGCAGACTTAGACCCGATAGAAGCGATACGATATGAGTGATGAGGGATTAGGGATAAGGGATTAGCGATTAGGGATTAGTGATAAACGATTAGCGATTGGGGATAAACGGTTAGTTTTTATTGATAGCTAATCACTTATCACTAATCACTTATCACTTATCACTAATCACTTATCACTAATCACTTATCCCTAACAGTTAATCACTAATCGCTTATCACTAATCCCTAAAAAAAACTATCTTTGCATTTGTATGAAACAATTTCTCTACTCACGGTCGCGCATCATCGAAGCCTTGATTCATATCATCGGCTGGGGAATAGTATTTGCCTTTCCTTTTGTGATGATGACACGCAGCGGATTCACCATTACGTGGGTGGAATACCTGCGTCATGGCAGTGTTGTTCCGCTGTCGTTTCTTATCGTGTTCTACGGCAATTACTGCTTCCTCATCCCCCGCTATCTGTTCGAGGGACGCATCAGGCAGTATCTGCTGCTGAACGTGTTGCTGATAGTTTGCGTTACCGCCGGCGTACACTTCTGGCAGGAGTACGCATTCCACGCCTATGCCAAAGTGGAAGACGAGGGCAGACGGCACATGGGCCCGCCGAAGTGGATATTCATCATGCGCGATTTCTTTTCCATGATACTTACCGTAGGACTGAGTGCGGCCATCCGTCTCAGCGGACGTTGGGTACAGGTGGAAGCCGCCCGCCGTGAAGCCGAGAAAAGCCGTACGGAAGCGGAACTGAAGAATCTGCGCAATCAGCTCAACCCTCATTTCCTGCTCAATACGCTGAACAATATCTACGCGCTCATCGCCTTTGATACGGATAAGGCTCAAACGGCCGTACAGGAACTGAGCCGCCTGCTGCGCCATGTCCTTTACGACAATCAGCAGAATTTCGTGACTTTGGGCAAGGAAATGGATTTCATAAAGAACTACATCGCGTTGATGCGCATCCGCCTCTCGGCCAATGTCACCGTTGAAACACGTTTCGACATCCGTCCCGACAGCCCTACGGAGATTGCCCCGCTGATATTCATCTCTCTCATAGAGAATGCTTTCAAGCATGGCATCTCTCCCACCGAGCCCAGCCATATCCGTATCTATTTCAGTGAAAGCGCGCATGAGGTGCGTTGCGAAATCGCCAACAGTTACCACCCCAAGAACGAAGCCGATAAGAGCGGCAGCGGCATCGGACTGGAGCAAGTGCGCAAGCGTCTGGAGCTGACCTATCCCGGCCGGTACGCATGGCAGCACGGCGTAAGCGAGGACGGAAAAGAATATAAATCGGTTTTAGTAATCAATCACTGACAACATGAATCTGAAGTGTGCAATCGTAGATGATGAACCGCTGGCTCTGAACCTGTTGGAGAGCTACGTCAACAAAACCCCGTTTCTGGAACTTGCCGGCAAATACTCCAGTGCGGTGCAAGCGATGAACGATTTGCCGGACAAGCATGTCGACCTTCTCTTCCTCGACATACAAATGCCCGAACTCAACGGACTGGAGTTCTCCAGAATGGTAGATACGCATACGCGCATAGTTTTCACCACCGCTTTCGACCAATATGCCATAGACGGGTATAAAGTCAACGCCCTCGATTATCTGCTGAAACCTATCTCGTACGTAGACTTTCTGCAAGCCGCCAACAAAGCCGTGCAATGGTTCGAGCTGCTGCAACAGCCCAAAGAGGAAATTGAAAGTATCTTCGTGAAAAGTGATTACAAGCTGGTACAAGTGGAACTCAGGAACATCCTCTACATCGAAGGCCTGAAAGACTATATCAAAATCTATGAGGAGAACTCCCCCAAGCCCATTCTCTCACTCATGAGCATGAAGTCCATGGAAGAGCTCCTGCCCGCTTCCCGCTTCATACGCGTGCATCGTTCTTATATCGTCCAAAAAGATAAGATACGTATCATCGACCGCGGACGTATCGTTTTTGGCAAGAACTATATCCCCATCAGTGACAGTTACAAACAAATATTCCAGGATTTTCTTAATAAAAGGAGTTAAAAAGCCCCTCATAGGTTTATATTTTATTGAAATCGGCCTATTTCTAATAATATCCTATTGCATATTAAAAGATGTTTTTTTACCTTTGCGGCGAACAGATAGGAGTTGTGAAACTCCCCCCAATAGAATAGTTTAGTTAAGTCTAGTTTAGTTTTTGTGTAAGCACTTCCTTCGTAAGCGAACGTTGGAAGTGCTTTTATTTATAGACTTATCAAGTACTAAAATACGGCAACGCTTGAACTTTGTATCAGAGCGTTTACAGAACATTGATAAAATTGTCTCTCTAAGCTATATTGCGAGAAGATACTCTGCTATTTGACACAATCCCCGTAGTTGAGCCGCTACGGGGATTTTTTACAAGTTATTATTGTATACTCTATTTTTATTTCCATATCTTTGGAACTTATACAATAAACACCAATAATAATTTCAACAAATAAAGTGTGATTGTCAATTACAGGTCGAACTAAAAAACACATGAGACTATGGGCGAATACAAAACACCCGGCATTTACATCAAAGAGAAAAACGCATTCGGAAATTCGATAGGCGATACGATGAAGAACCGTATTGGTAGCCATCAGTCGCCCGGCAGAATTCATCGAGATTACATTCTGGCAGCAGATGCAGGAAAGCCGATAACGACGGATATTATAATATTTAATTGACAACACTGTAATATTTGAATAGTATGACAGACAAAAACGGAACAACTCAGAGCATTCAGACATGGCCTGTGCCTGAATTTCATTTCAGCGTGGAAATATCGAATGTGGGAAAAATCTTCTGCAAGGAAGTGTCGGGACTTGATGTCAAGTTCGATGTGATAGAATACCGTCCCGGTGACATGCCGGGCTTCACCAGGGGCAAGATGCCGGGCTTGCGCAAAGGCGGAGACGTGACCCTGAAAAAGGCGATATTAAAAGACGACAAGACACTCTGGGACTGGATAAATCAGGTGAAGATGAACATTATCCGGCGCGAAAGCGTGACCATTGCCCTGATAGACGAAAGCGGCATTCCGGTACATAGTTGGAAACTAACCAACGCATGGCCCCAAAAGTATACTATGGGAGGCTTCAAAGCCGATGGAAGCGGTGTATCCATGGAAAACATCGTACTGGCACATGAAAGTATAACACCGGATTAGAATAAATTCAATTGCCGATATAACTTAGTTTTTGCGTAAGCACTCCCTTCGTAAGCGAACGTTGGAAGTGCTTTTATCCGGTAGAATCATTATACTTGTAGTTCCATACCCAAATTTTCCAATGATTATAAAGAATCCAAATAATCATATAAAGCGGGAAGCTTATCCCTGTCGAACTCAAATTGGCTTGCTGTCTTAGGAAGCTTGTCCGGAGACACATTGTCTGCATGTTCGCCCCATAAACATTCACGATCATATTCGATATTCTTATCCTCGAGTCCCGCATGTTCTTTCAGCCATTTACAAATCAGTTCTCCTAATTTCTTAGTGTCATACTTACATGTAGAATTCTGTTTTCTAACGTAGAGGATAAACTCATCATTACCCATTTTAATTATTTTACCCATCGTTTTTCTTTTAAATATTAAACATGAACAAATATATACAAACAAAAAAGAAACTAATTTCCTCAATGTCCTTTTTCCTGACTCATTTTCATAAACTCTTCTACTGTTCTGGTATAAATATTATCCCTCTTATTATAATAAACAATACTCATTAAGTTTGCCATATTCAAGACAACAGTACTTTCATTTTCCCTATTATATAAAAATATAGCAGAACCGCATTCACCTATATAATTATAATCCTGGTCTGTGTATTCCACACTGTTTTGCATTGTGATATGGAATCTTTGTTCATTGCTTTTCTTATCCAAATTCGCATTATATACGCCTAAAAGGACCATACAGGTAAGAATTGATATAAACAAAATAATTGCAGCAACCAAGTTATGGTAGACTTTCACTATCCGGAATCTGACTTTTCTATATGAGCGTAAATATAAACCGGCGCAAGGAAAACAAAGCATCAATAAGACAACAATCCAAAAGTATTTATATTTAATTTCTATTGCTCCAATATAAATATTAAAAGGAATAATAATAGATGAAATAACAAATACTATAGGTATAGACAATAAATCTCTATAAAAACTTTCTTTCGCATCTTTTTGGTCATAGTATTTATTTATAACTCTCTTTTTACGTTTACAACGATGTATAATAGATAATACTTTATTTATGCAGGCATTTTGGATTTTGATATTCCTTAGTTTTTTGAATTCATAAAGAAATCTCTTTTGAGGAACCCGGGATAGAAATTGTAAGCCAAAGAAAGCCACAGAAAGCATAACTACTATAAGAATAGGAGTTAAAGTAGAAACCAATACTTCCGCCAGAGTGATATACGAGGTTATATTAATACCAAATTGATAATAATACACCATATAGTATGCAAATCCTATAATATATACAATCAGAGCTAAAACAGGAAGTATTTGTATTACATAAGTTTTTATCCAATTTTGTGTTGCCATAAATATTGATTTATCCACCATTAACCTCTTCCCACGAACCGCCCGCCTATCTAAAGACTTGAGTCATCGGACGTCCTATCCACACTTGCGGCTGCCGCAATCCGAATATATAGGCTATGGTAGAAGCCACATCGTACTGCATCATGCTCTCGTGGAACACCCCATTTTTCCTCACGTTTTTACCGGAAATAATAAAGGGAGTCTCCATCTCCTGCATTGTCTTACCGCCATGTCCTTTCTTGATACCCCCATGATCTGCGGTAACGATAAATATTGTCTCCTTCAGCATGCCGGCATCCTTTACCGCCTGTACGATGCGTCCGACATAACTATCGAGTTCCTTCAACTTGGCATAATATTCGGGCGTATCATGACCTGCCTTATGCCCCACATGATCCGGATTATCGAAACAAACGGCAAGCAGCGTCGGTTGTTTCTCCTTAATATAGTTCTCGGCCATACTGCACAACACTTCGGGATATTGATTATAATCCGGCGCTTTCGCATAATGGCTCAACGATAGAGTATCCACAAGATATTTAATGCCGTTCCACTCATACAAACAACCTATTTCGGCTTCCGGCCGGGCATCTCTCAACTGTCGGAAGATAGTGGGAAATATACCGTGTTCATTTAATATGCGCGAAGGCAATTCGGGAGTTTTGGAACCCCATTCCGTATATCCGTGCAATTCAGGTCCGGCACCCATAAACATAGATGCCCAGTTTACAGCACTGGAAGAGGGTAATACAGAACGTTTTTCCAAAGTATAAGAACCCTCTGCCATTAACTGTTTGATATGGGGAATGTCAGCTTTGGGAACACTGTAAGCCCCCCAGCCATCCAACCCGATTAACACTACATGCTTGGCTTTACTCTTGGCCGAACACGGAATAGCAAGAAAACACGCTGCAATGAGGAGTAAAAACAGCGGAACGATTACTTTTTTCATAGATATTTTCTTTATGGTTTACAAAAATAGCAACAACGCATGGAATAACCAAATATATACAAACCTACTTCGCGGCCTCATGCGCATGTTCAGCTTCCATTGCTTCGGCTTGGGTCTTATGAACTGTGCCGTGCGGGTGCTCAACGGGAGCATAAATCGGTTTGTACCCGTCCACAGGGTGGTACGGAAATTCTCAAAAGTGCTTGTCAGTATTCATAATCCAATAATAATTTAAGTGTACTTTATAATATAAAAACTATTCGGAACCGCCGTATCGCCGATACCGGTATATCGTTACCCAAGAGGGGGATATCCCCTTCAGAATACCCCCTTCCGTTACACAAACGCGTTGAAACGCCGTTACACCGGCGTATTAAAAACGCTTATTGCTTCTTATATCCGCATTTAGGACATACCCCTTCCTCATTCAGCGAAATGCCGCACAAAGGACAACGTTCGATATCATTCTTCGTATCGAACTCGGCCGAACCTGCATTCACGCCGCTGGTAAAGGTAATCTTGGCAATGTTCAGTTTCTCTTTCAGCAGGTCGTACACGATTTTAATCATGCCTTCCACAGTCATGGTTTCCTTGGTCACCACCAAACGGCAGTCGGGATACGCGGTGGCGAGCGGAGTTTTGAACGCTTCACCCTTCATCTTGTTCTGAGGATGACCGTTCTTGATACCCTGCTTTTCATAAACATCGAGGATGGCCGGCAGCAACGGGTCATCTTCACGCAGCACGAGGGCATGGTCGAAGTTCTTCAGCACGTCCCAAGCCACTTTCTGAATCTCGTTACACGGATACACCATGTTTACTCCTTCATTCACCGTGTCTTCCACCTCAATGGTCAATACGCCTGTATGGCCGTGAAGATACTGGGCTTCGCCTTGGAAACCATAAAATCTGTGTGCATACTGCAAATCGAAAGTTGTGATACTTCTCATTTTCAAATCATTTTTTAGTTAAACATTTATTAAGTGTTATCTGTACCTGTATCTTGTCGATATCGTCCGATACAAGGTTTTTGTTTTCCAGATACTGTTGTATCATCCGTGTCAGTTCGGGGTCTTCATAATCCATTATCTGCTGTCCGTTAAACAGATGATGGTGACTATGAACCGTGATGTCATAATAGCATTTTCCCGTATCGGGGTGGCATACCAGCGACAGCAAACCCGCCTTACAGAACGAATCAAGAATACGATACACCGTAGAGAGTGTGATTTCCTTATCTTTCGATTGCACACAGGAGATAATCTCCTCAATCGGAGCGTGGCGCAACTCCGTCATCGCTTCATATACGGCTTTGCGCTGGGGAGTCAGTTTCAGTCCGGCTTCTCTTATTTTATCTGTTCCTTCCATTTATCCATCTTATTTTGCGACAAATATATTGCGAATATTTTGCAATTGCAAATTTTTCGCAATAAAAAGCATATAAAATTTCAAATTCAAAGGAAATATAAAGAATCAGGCAAGTTCTCCCCATTCGTTTCAACCCTTTCGTCTTTTCATTGTTATACTGATAAACGGTAATTATATGGACTCCCAACTCTCGGACATACGAAAAGAATATAAGAAAGGCAAGCTCACCCGTAACACCATCTCGGAGAACCCTTTCGAGCAATTCGCCCGCTGGCTCGACGATGCCCTGCATTGCGGCGAGGACGAACCTACGGCCATGATTGCGGCCACCGTCTCGCCCGACGGCCGCCCCTCTACCCGCACCGTCCTGCTGAAAGGCGTGGAAAACGGCCGATTCATCTTCTTCACCAACTACGAAAGCCGCAAGGGAAGGCAGCTCGCGGCCAATCCGCACATCTCCCTCTCTTTCGTCTGGCATAAGTTGGAGAGACAGGTGCACATCGAGGGTATAGCGGAGAGATGCGCTCCCCGTGAATCGGACGCCTACTTCTCCACCCGTCCCTACAAAAGCCGGATCGGCGCAAGAATATCCCCGCAAAGCCGCGTTATCGGCAGCCGGATGGAAATCATCCGCGCCTTTGTAAAAGAAGCCGCCAAACTGGCCGGACAAACCGTGCAGCGTCCCGACAACTGGGGCGGCTTTGCCGTCACCCCCACCCGCTTCGAGTTCTGGCAGGGACGTGAAAGCAGACTGCACGACCGCTTCCGATACACACTCCGCGAGGCGGCTCCCGTTCCCGCATGGACAATACTCCGTCTTGCCCCCTGACCGGGCATCCGGCTCTTATATCCTACAAATAAACCTTAAAATGAAAAACAAACTCATAACGCTGCTGTTAGAGGGGAAAACTTAAAAGAAGATAGTTATGAATTATGGAATCAGTGTTCTCTTTCGCGCCATCCCACTGTTGATGGCCTTGTTTTGTTTTGGTTACGGAGCTTTCGTGCTCGGCATGGGAACAGACCCGGCCAGGTACGTTGCCGGCCCGGTAGTGATGTCATTGGGAATGATATGCATCGCCTTGTTCGCGACGGCGGCAACCATTATCCGGCAGATAATCCACACGTATAACACGGTCGCCAAATACGCCCTGCCCGTTCTTGGCTATCTGGCCGCCCTGCTCACGTTCATCTACGGCTGGGAATACTTCAGCGAAGCCCCTACCGCCGGACATTTCGTAGCCGGACACGTCATCTGCGGCGTAGCCTTCATCACCGCTTGCGTGGCCACCACCGCCACTTCGTCCACCCGCTTCACTCTTATCCCCGCCAACTCCGGCGCTACGGGTCATGACACACCCCCGCAGGCCTTCAGCGCCATACAGGGCAACATTCTCATCGCCGTTGCAGCGCTGCTGGCACTCACCGCCTGGATATGGACTATCTGGCTGCTTGCCAAGAGCGACGTTCACAACGCCTACTACATTGCCGGACACGTCATGGCAGGCATCTCCTGCATCTGCACCAGTCTCGTGGCGTTGGTGGCGACCATCGTACGCCAGATACGCAACAGCTACTCGCACCCCGAACGCAAATGGTGGCCTGCCGTGGTACTCGCGATGGGCACTCTCGGCATCCTCTGGGGCTTGCTGGTAACGACCGAACACAATCCCGCCAAATCATCCATCGGTTATATCATGATAGGTTTAGGACTGGTTTGTTACAGCATCTCGAGCAAAGTCATACTGCTTGCGGCCATCTGGCGCAACACCTTCAAGCTGGCCAACCGCATCCCGCTGATACCGGTATTCACCGCCTTGGCCTGCCTGTTCCTCTCCGCTTTCCTCTTCGAGATGGCGGGCATGCACGAGGCTTACTTCGTACCCGCGCGCGTACTGGCAGGCTTGGGCGGCATTTGTTTCACGCTATTCTCCATAGTCAGCATACTGGAAAGCGGTACCTCAAAAGGGTAACCGCTTATCCCGCAATCTCTACGTCGGTAAAGATGTCCACACTCTCGGCGTGATGCGCCACGTAGGCCGCCGGCCCCGTATCGCCCGATTTCATGATGTCGTACACCACGTCCGTCTTGTTCTTGCCCGTAATCAGGAATACAATCTTCCTCGCGTTGAACAGCAGACACCCCGTCATGGCGATGCGCGGCTGCCCGTTATACGGATTCACACTCGCCTCGTACGGATGGAAAGAAGACAGCAGATACTCCTGTCCGGGGAAGATGGACGACGTATGCCCGTCATCTCCGGCTCCCAGCAGTACCAGGTCGAACGCCGGGAAGCCCCGCCGCAGAGGAACCGTACCGAACACCAGGTCTGAGTAACGCTTTGCCTCTTTCTCCGGATGGCGGCAAGCGCCGTCGATGGGAAACACAAACTCATCCGGCATACCCACTTCTCTCAGCAGCAGCCGCAGCATGGTGCCGTAGTTGCTGTCCGAGTCTTTGACGGGTACGCAACGCTCGTCCACCCAGAAGATGCGCATCCGCATCCACGGAGTTTCTTTCTTGAACTCATGCGCCCAAATGTCAAACATAAGGGAAGGCGTCGTTCCCCCACTGAAAGCAATGTGGAAGATTCGCTCCGGCTCCCGGTTCATCATGTCTATTATGTACCGGATAAGAGCCCGTGAGGTCGAAGTCGCGGCAGGATATATATAACTTTTCATAATTCGCAATATTCATCGGTATTCGTCAAATTCTTGCACGGGTTCGTCCATTCGGCTCCGTGCTCGCGCATCATCGCTTCACTTTCCAGAGGACCCCAGGTTCCTACGGGATAACCGTACAGCGGCGCCTCGGGATGCTCCTGCCAGAATTTCAGTACGGGGTCGAAGAAACGCCATGACGCGTCCACGGCATCGCTGCGCGTAAAGAGTGTCTGGTCGCCCTGTATGCAGTCCTCTATCAGGCGGGCATACGCGTCGCCGGTGGGCAGTCCGCCCAGGTCGGAATAGCTGAAGTCCATCATCACCTGCTTCACGTCGAAACCCGGTCCCGGAACCTTCATGCCGAATTTCAGCACGATGCCTTCGTTGGGTTGCAGGCGCAGAATCAGTTTGTTGGCACGCGGGCAGTGGCCGCCCTCGCAACGGAACATCTGGTGGGGCGTCTCACGGAAGTGCACCACGATTTCGGTCACTTTCGTCGGCATCTGCTTCCCGGTACGGATATAGAAAGGCACGCCGCTCCAACGCCAGTTGTCGATACCAATCTTCATGGCGATGTACGTTTCCGTACGTGAGTCGGGAGCCACATTCTTCTCCTCGCGATAGCCGGGCTTGGTGGCGGATGCGGTATATTGCCCGCGCACGATATGCTCGTTCAGGTCTTCCTCGGTGAGCGGAGAGAGCGATTCGTACACTTTCACCACCTCGTTGCGGAAGTTATCGGCATTGAACACCGCGGGCGGTTCCATGGCAGTGAGCGCCACCAGTTGAATAAGGTGGTTCTGCACCATATCGCGCAATGCTCCGGCTCCCTCGTAGAAGCCGCCGCGCTGCTCGATGCCCAGATTCTCCACAGCCGTTATCTCTACGTAGTCGATGTAGTTACGGTTCCAAAGCGGCTCGAAAATACCGTTGGCGAAGCGGAACGCCAGAATGTTCTGCGCGGTTTCCTTGCCCAGGAAGTGGTCGATACGGTAAATCTGGTGCTCCTCGAACACCGAGGCATAGATACGGTTCAGCTCGCGCGCCGAGTCCAAATCATAGCCGAAAGGCTTCTCCACGATGATGCGCGTATGGGGACGGTTCAGTCCCGCAGCCTTCAGGTGCAGAGGAATCACGCCGTACAGCGACGGCGGAGTGGCCAGGTAGTACAACATGCCGTCCGGCTCCTGCTCGCCCGTCAGCTCCTGCAGGCGGGCGGCCAGTCTGCCGTAATCGGCGGCTTCGGCGGGATTGAGCGAGAGGTAGTGCAGACGGTCGCAGAAGTCGGCCATGCGGTTGTCCGCATGCTCTTCCGGGGTTACAAAACGCTCCATCTCCGTCCGTATATAGGTACGGTAGGTATCATCCTGATATTCGGTACGTCCGATACCTAAAACAGCGAAATCTTCCGGTAAGCGGTTATCCTTGTACAGCGCATACAGTGCCGGCATCAGCTTTCGCTTCGTCAGGTCGCCGGAAGCGCCGAAAATTATCATCACAAATTTACTCATAGCTTTATGTTTGTTTTTTTTGGGGGGCATTTCAGTAATCTTTCTCCGAGAGGGGGCTACACGTTGTAGGTTCCCGACTTCGTATCTCCGCCGTGTCCCGTCCAGTTTTCGTGGAAGAATTGTCCTCGCAGTTCGTCCACACGCTCAAAGGTGTGCGCTCCGAAATAGTCGCGCTGCGCCTGAATCATGTTGGCCGGCAGCTTGGCCGACACGAGCGAGTAGAAATAGTTCAATGCCGACGAGAAGGCGGGAACCGGAAGTTCCTCTTTCATGGCCTGCGCCACCAGATGTTTCCAGCCGGAAAGCAGTTGCTTCATCTCGTTGCTGAAATAGGGAGCGAGCAGAAGATGCTGCGGTTTCCCTGCCTGCTCGAAAGCGGCGGCGATGTCGTTCAGGAAGATGCTGCGGATGATGCAGCCGCCACGCCACATACGGGCTATGGAAGCCAGGTCGAGGTTCCACCCGAAAGCGTCCGAGGCGCGTTGCAGTACGGCGAAGCCCTGTGCATAGGACACCAGCTTGGACGCGTACAGCGCCGAATAGATGTCTTTCACCATTTCGGGCTTGTTGTACACCACGTCCGTGCGCTGGCACACAAAATGCTTGGCGGCCGATTCCCTCAGGCTTTTCTGCGCCGACAGGCTGCGTTCAAATACCGCCGTGGCAATCAGTCCCAGCGGCATGCCCAGCTCCATCGCGTTGATTACCGACCACTTGCCGGTACCTTTCTGTCCGGCGGTATCCAGAATTTTATCTATCAGATAGCCGCCCGACTTATCCTTGTGCCGCAGGATGTTGGCCGTAATCTCAATGAGATAGCTGCGCAACTTGCCCTCGTTCCAAGTCGAAAAGACGGAAGACATTTCCTCGTTATTCAGTTGCAGCAGGTTCTTCATCACCCAGTAGGCTTCCGAGATGAGCTGCATGTCGCCGTATTCGATGCCGTTGTGAATCATCTTAACAAAGTGTCCCGAACCCGCCGGGCCCACCCACTGGCAGCACGGCGTGCCGTCGGACGCTTTGGCGGCGATGCTTTGCAGAATCGGTTTCACCTCGTCCCAAGCGGTCACCGAACCACCCGGCATGATGGAAGCGCCGTTCAGCGCACCCTCTTCACCGCCGGACACGCCTGCGCCCACAAAACGGAATCCTTTTTCTTCGGCCAACGCCACACGGCGGTTGGTATCTTCGTAGTTGGAGTTGCCGCCGTCTATCAGTATATCACCCGGCGAGAGCAACGGAAACAGTTGTTCCATCAGTTCGTCCACGGCACTGCCTGCACGAACCATCATCATTATTTTACGCGGCGCGGCCACCGACTCCACAAAACGGGCTATATCCGTATAGCCGCGAATGCTCTTACCACGTGCGCGGCCGTTGATAAAACGGTCTACCACACCTTCTTCAATCCCCGGAACCGTACGGTTGTAAACCGATACCTGCCAGCCTTTATCCGCCATATTCAACGCCAGATTTTCACCCATTACGGCCAGCCCTATTAGTCCAATGTCAGTTTTATTTAAATTCTCCATATATTGATACTTGTAAAATTTATCTTTATAGTTGAAACAATATGTGCCCGCTATTTGTTCATGTCAAGTTTGAAATTATTCCATATTTTGTTTAACTTTTGATTAACCGCTCGTTTCAAGGAAAATCAATTACAAATATCCCGGATTTACGGGCGGTTCGTCAAGCAGTGAAGCGGCGTCGAAACAGGGACACTCCTTTATCCATTCTTCGGGCTCTATCTCGCCGTTGCCGTTCAGGTCGGGACTGAGGTCGCGGTGCCCGCAAAGGCGGCTGCCGGGATAGTCTTTCAACAGTAACAGGACGAGCGCTCTCAGGGAGTGTTTCTGAAAATCGGTACGGGTATCGGCAGGCCGTCCCCGCTCGTTCAGCCCGCCCTCGTAGCAGATGCCGACGCTGTGGGCATTGTAGCCTCTGGCATGCGCGCCGGGACGTTCCAAAGGCCGGAGCGTCTTTATATCACCGTTCTTACGGATGTAAAAATGATAACCTGCGCCGGAGAAGCC
>NZ_JADNLF010000019.1:0-32953 GCF_015555825.1 Bacteroides clarus
CAGATAGTTCGCGATGTTTCTTCCCAGAATACCGCAAC
Source organism: Bacteroides clarus (assembly GCF_015555825.1). Lineage (NCBI taxonomy): Bacteria > Pseudomonadati > Bacteroidota > Bacteroidia > Bacteroidales > Bacteroidaceae > Bacteroides > Bacteroides clarus. Next base: position 39 of record NZ_JADNLF010000019.1, read on the forward strand.
CGCCTGTCAGGACGATTACCTTGTCTTTGATGTCGAATAGGTTTTTCATATTTACTACTATTAAGTTGTTTTTATTTAAATAGATGGTTTCTATTGTTCTTATTAAACCGTAAAATTATTTAGTGACCACGTCTATTGCCCAATAAGCGTTAGCATTGGCGGAACCGGAGCCTTGGCCATTGCGGCAGCCATACATTTGTATACGAAGCAATCTTGCTTTTACTCCTTTGGGGAAGATGAATGTTTCGTAATCGGATTTTTTACTACCCACTCCTGGTTGTACCAGCATACCCATGATGTGTCCACGTTTTAGATTGTCTTCTTGCCAATCAGAGTTCTTTACTTTTTCCCATGTGTAACCATCGTTGGAAATCTCAAAGTCAAAATAGTATTGTCTTCTGATTTGAGTATTTCTTCCGTATCCCAATGATACTTTTTCTATTTCCTTAGGAGTGTCTCCCAAATAGAACTGTACATAGGGCGAACCGGACTGACTCCATAAAGTTTTGCTGCTTCCATCGACTAATTTATCGATTTGCTTGTCACTATTACTTGAAGAGACGCGCTCTTTAGAGATGTAACCATAAGTAATGGTGTAGACATTGGTAATCTTACCATCTTGAGTAGCAGTGAAAGTAACACCTTTTTTACTTTCACTTTTTGTTACGTTGACTCCTTTTACAGCTGTGGCTGTTACTTTGGGAAGTGTGGTATAGTCTAACTCGATAGGAATTGTATATTCCAATACTTCTTTTTTGAATCCTTCCAGTTTCTTGCCATTTACATTTATTCCGCTTAAGTTGGCAAAGGCCTCGTCCAAATTAACGGTTTTATCGATGTAAGCAGGTATTTCGGAAATATTGGTGTTTTTTACGGCTTCTTTTCCCAATCGGTCTTTCAATTGTTGCAGGTAGAGACTACCCGGTTGCATCTTTTGACCGATACTGTATTCATATGCTTTGAAATTTGGTACATTACCCGGGTCTACTTCTGCCATAACAAAAGGCAGACGGTCAGCGGCATCTGACTGGCCAAAAATATAGTTGGGAGCCAGTTGGTTTTGGCTGACAATAAACTTGCCTTCATTATTGTACATAGTATAGTTCGCGCCAGACCAGCCGTGGGCGGTACCATTGTTCCAACGGTTTTGTACGTAGATGCGGCCCTTTACGTTATCGAACAAACCGCCGGCCGACCATCTGAGGTGTGGCTCATTGGCATCGAACTGATAATCACTGCGAACATTATAGAATACATTGGGACCCATAACATGTCCCATAATGATGAATCCATGCCGGGTATAACGTGTATAGTTGCGTTGGTTCAATACGAGTGTACCCCCTGAATTTGTGAAACTGTATCTTCGTTCGCCACCTACACCGCTTACAGGCTCCAAGCAATTTACATCTTGTACAGTTATCCAGCGGCTTCCACCGGATATATTAACCGCTACATCTATATGATAATTGGTGATTCTTCTTATCCAAATGTTCTCGGCATCTCCAACACGAACACCTACTTGTGCATGATATTCGTCATCATAAGATTTGTAGTTGATTTCAAAGGCTGTATTTTCAGCGGTACTGTTTTTATTGAAGCGTGAAATAAGTTGGAGATTCTCAATGCCTGAGTGTTGTACACGGTTGGCAGAAGAAAAACGTGTCACAGTGGATACGCCGTATTTCATGTTCAGTGGATCAACTATAGGTTCTACTAAAGTGATGATTTTATTTTGTGTATCTATACTGTGTATGGTGCGCTCTTGGTTAATTCCTTGATATGCTCTGTCTACTTTCCCGTTTACAGCCCATTGGTTAGCCGAGAAAACAGCGGGGGCGTCGGTGATGACATCCATTCTCAAATCTTGTGCCCATGCCGGACCGATAGCTCGGGTTATTAGTATATTGTCTCCTGCTTTCAAATCTCCTATCTCTTGTACTCTGAGAGTACGTGTACCAGCGGGAACGTATTGGTCGGCTATTTCTATCGGCTTTTCACTTTGGATGTTTCCACCGGAGATGTTGAATATAGCTACATTTTTGTTGTAAGAATCAGCTACCCAAGTCGCTACTATCTTGGTAACACCCTTTTCTGCTTTTTCTGATTGTGTGTAATCGTACCAGTTTTTAGAACTGAGAGGTATATTGTGCTGTTTGATGGCTTCATGTCCGTCACCTTCTCCTTTGATAACAATGCCACTCTTGTCTATCTTGATAGATTTGCTTACTCTGAATGTACCGGCTTTCAGCAGGATGGCTCCTCTGAAACCGTTTTTATCCATAGGAAAGCGTCCTAACATATTTATGGCATTCTGAATGCGTTCTGTATCATCTGCATCTTTATTATCAGAAGGTGCCAATATGACACGTACCGGTACATTGGGGATGGCTGTGCCGCCACCCATATAACCTACGTTAGAATAGTCTATAACTTGATTCCCTTTACTATCGGGAATGTAAACTAACCGGTCGTCAGACATGTGGATGGCAGGATAGGGGGAAGCATAAGTATATGGATGTATATCTTCTTTGATAGCGGTGAAGTAGTAAGTGTCAAAAACTGTCTTCTCTCCGTTGATAGTGAAAAGCATACGGTAGGTACCTGCTTCTGTAGCCGATAGAGAGGGGGTTAATTTATAGGTCTCTCCCTGTTTCAGAGTGATAGGACTGGAAGTGTAGACTACTTTGTCATTGGGAGACAGCAGGGTGGCGGCTACAGTAATAGCTTTTTGAGCTGTCAAATGATAGGTAGGTACATTGGTCCCTTGTTTAATGACGGCTGGACGGCCGGGCATGATACTCATGCCTTCGTAGTCCGGTTGGATATTTACCGGATTGAAAGTCGGATAGACTGGCTTTTCGATTACTCCGTCTACCAATTGACGTTGGAATACAAAGAAGTTGTATATTTCTATAGTACGACTGGCAATTTCTCCGGTTACCATTACGTAACGTGCTTTTATGGGTTTGTCGAGTGAGCGGATAAATACCTTATTCCCATTCGCGTCGGGCAGGTTGTTTACATTTTGTGTATAGGCTTCTGTCCAGCCTTGAGGTTTATTATAATTACTGAGGCCTTCTTTCCCGCCTTGACTGGCGTGCGATACTTTAGCCCATTTTTGAGGGTCGTTAGTGTACATCACTCGGTATGTACCATCTTTGATACGCTTTTTCAGGCTGCTTACGTTAGTTCCCCATGCTACACCGAATGCGTGAATGGTTTTCTCTTCTTCCAAATCGAGTGCCAGCCAAAAGATCTCCTTGCCGTCTCGCGCTTGTCCGTTATCCGAAAACCAACCGCTTTCGGAAGTACCGGTAGAAATGCCGTTAAAAGCTTTTGTAAAGTCGCATTTTGTGCCGTAGCTGCTTACCTTGATTCGTTTAGGATCAGGGTTGAGTGCATGATTGGTTAATTGGTAGTGTTTGATGTGTATACGATATTGTGCTTTTGATTTTCCATTACTAAGAACGAGAAGGTCGTTATCTTGTATTTCTTCGATTTCGGAACGGGGGATGCCGTTGGCAGAGGTTACTCTTATGCAATTGTCCCCTGAGGTGCTGATTTGCTCATTCAGTAGGTAAAGAGCTGTATTCGGCAGTAAATTTAATGTATTCGTTTTGATATCAAAGTCAATGATGTTGGGATGTAATGAGTTTATGCTGAAATTCAAACCTCCCTGTGAAGGGAGGTTTGTTGTTTCTTTATAGCTTTTACTATCTTCCATCGCTTTCTTAAGTTTTTGGAGGAAGGCGATTGTCTCTTCATAAGGCGGTGTTTGCAATTTGTTGGGAGAACCCTCATCTCTGTTTATCCACAATAATTCAATAGGGATGTAACCGCGATAGGGACTTTTACGGATGTCTTGCATTAATCGGTTCAGATTCATCAATTCGTCTGTTTCTGCTCCGGCGGGTTTCTTTTTGATTTGGAAATTATTGGAGTAAGGCAGTACGAGGGCGATGTCTCTATACCAATCGTATTTAGTGGCATCGGTGTTTAGGAATTCACGATAAAAACCCGTATCGTTGATGATACCTACGTTGTCACAATCTATCCATTTTAGCGTCTGGATTACTTGATTGGCCGTAGCGAGCATACCTCCATGATTTTGTAGACCAATGTGCACGTCAGGGTAATTTTCTTTTGCATATATAGCTACTTCACGTACAAGAGGAGCGATACGATCACGGGCAATCTTCTCCCAACCTTCGCGACGAATGTCGGCGGGGGGAGGACCGGCAAAAATGCGTAGGACAGGCGCACCCATTTCGTGAGCTGCTTTAATCCAAAACTTAATACGCTCCACATCTTTGCGACGGCGTGCTTCATTGGCGTCGGCAAAATTGTTCTGTATGCCGGTACCGCTGATTTCAATATTGAGTTTAGCACATAATTCTTTTATTTTCCGGGCATAAGCCAATATTTCACTTTCAGGCTTTGTGGGCATATCGGTATTGCTGTAGCCGGGAATATAGTAGCCGGTCACATCTACTGCATCAAAGCCTACTTTTGCTGCCCATTTGATGGCATCCAATGTACTCAACTGCGGAGCGGCGTGGGAGTTACTCATCCATGCATTGATGTTGGTGTTGAATGTGTACATATTCAGGCTTACTTTATAATCGCCGGTATAGTAGCCTTCGTTATATACTTTATTTGTTTTGTCAAAACGAGGCAATAGCTCTTTGCGTAAAAAGTCATAGTCGCTATCTTTGTACTCTGCAGCTTGTTTCACAGCAGGTAGTTGGTCGCCATTGTCTGCTGTAAAGTTGAATGCACTCCAATCTATATTGGTGCAGTTTTCCGCTTTCATGAATTCATCATATTCCTTGCGTGAGGGAACATGGATTATCATTTTGGTAACGCGTTCAAACCATAGTCCTTCTTTACCTACCGGACGGGTAAGTGTCGGTGGGTTAGTAAGATATAACTCCGCAAGATTGGTACAGTAATAAAACATACGTGGTTCGGCATGCTTCAGTTTCGGAAGACGTGCAACTTTCAGTCGGCTGGAATTGGAACCTTTGGCTTGTGCAAATACTTGTACACCGGTTTTAGTTACATTAGGAAAGTCTATTTCTTCTAAATTCTCACAACCACTGAAAGATTTAAGACCTAACTCTTTTACTTGTGTCATTGTAACTTTTTTCAGAGATGTCATGCCGTCAAATGCACTTTTCGGAACCATGCTATTGGCAAAGTTGGCATTCTTTTCTATGACAAGCTCTTCCAAAGAGGTCAGGCTTTGGCGAATGAATCTGCAGTCCTCAACAGTGAGCTTGCCTTCTTGAATGACAAGCTTCTTTAAATCTGTATATTTTTTACCAAATTTGGAGTCGATTTTAGCACGTAAGTTACCACCGGACAAAGATTTATCCGCAAGTGTCAAAGCTTCTTTGCCAGGAGCGGTCAATTCGGATATTGCCTCCGATGTATTGGCCGTTTCGGCATAGATGAAAGGTAATGTTGCTGCGGTAAATGATAGTGCAACAATGGAACTGATAATTTTCTTTTTAAATTTCATATATTGTTTTTATTTCTGGATAGTATATCAATAAAGGAACGAGTTTTATGGCCTATTTAATTATGTAAAGAATAATTTTGTTCCCATCTAAATGGCGTGAAAGACTATTATTCTTTGTTTCCAATAAGATTTAGTTCTTTTATATCAAAATTCTTTTCTTTATTACCAATGTGAGTAATTTCTATTTTTATATATTGATAGGTGTAACTTTTTTCTAATTGAATAGTATTATTCTCTTTATTAGCTTCATCAATTGTAATCTCTCTTTTTATTATTTGCCAATTTTCTCCATTATCGCTTCCGAATAAATCGAATTGAATTATATAAGCCTTTTTACTTGTATTTTGCTCTATTTGGATTGCAAAAAATGATTGAGAATTTGTTTTGTTGATGGTAAATCCAGAAACAATCTCTTCCTTCTTATTTGTAAGCTTATATCCAGTGTTTGGATCGCCGTCTATTAATTTCTCTCCAGAAGAATTGGTGGCGTCGTTTAAATCTGTCACCACCCAACCTGTTCGATCTAATGGCCCAACTTTCATAGCTTCAATAGTCAAAGGTATAGTAATTGTTTTTTCTTCTGCTTCCCAACTAACTGTAATTGTAGTTTCTCCTACGGATAAGGGGGATATAATTCCGTTTGCGTCGATTGTGGCAATACTTTCATTGTCAATGTTGTAAGTCAGTGTTTTATCTGCAGACTCTTCCGGTACAACTTTTAATTGCGCTGACAAATCATAAAGTGTATGCTCGGTACTGTTTTCATCAATTTCTATGCTTATACCTTCTTTAATTTCGTCAGATAGTAAAATGTTGGGAGTAGCTTTAATTTGAGCTTTGAATGAAAAACCTAACTTCTCATTGTGTGAGGGGATAACACTAATGGTTGCTTCACCACCACCAATAGCGGTGATTATTCCCTCTTCGTTGACTGTTGCAACTTGATCATTTGATGATCTAAACTGGAAACTGTATTTGTCTTTATCAATGGCTTCTTCCGGAAACATCAGGACGGAGATGGCGAATGTTTCATCTTGTTTCATATAAAGAACCCCACCGTCAATGTTTTTAACTTTAATCCAAGCTACATTGTTTGTTTGTTCGGTGGCATTGACTGGATCTTCATTACAGCTTGTAAACCCTGTTAGTATTAATAAGAAACTGCTTAGTAGATAAGTAATCTTCCTCATGGCATTTTTTATTTGTTAAATGAAAAAACATAAATACCAGAGAACTTGATGAGGATACTATTTTATTATCACTACTAAAAGTATGATAAATATTCGAACTCTGCAAAGATACGATTAATATTTTAAACAGCAAATGTTTATTGATGTTTTTTTGTGTGAAGGATGATTCTGTTTTATACATTTTGTGTTTTTACACATGATGTCTTTGTGCTGTAAATAATATATTTATTAATAATGTGTTGTGCTTAGTATTGAATATACTATTTGTAGATTTTTAAAATTATTAATCGAATTATGTATGATTTATTAGAAAAATATCTATATTTGTGGGTGAATACACAAATTCTTTTGGTATCTTGTGTTTTGCACGGTATTCGAACATTATTGTAATTTAGTAGTAAAGTCGGAGGACTTGATGATGGTGGAGATATTAAGAAAGTTTATGTATTTATTTTTATAGTATATAATTAAAAGATGCTTTTTTAAATGAAAAACATGCTAATACATTTATGGAAAACAGGCAGCTCATTAATTAAGTTGATGTGCGTGTTGCTTATGGTATCGTATGCCAGCGTTGGAGTGAGTGCCCAACAAAAAGGTGGGAGTATAAAAGGAATTGTGTTGGATAATGATACGAACGAACCTCTTATCGGAGTTAATATTAAGTTTAAGGAATTTACGACTGGTACTATCACGGATGTTGATGGTAATTTTACGTTGCCGATTCAGAAACATCATAAGACATATAGGATTGTATTCTCTTATATTGGTTATGAAACAAAAGAGGTGACATCTACCGGGATAGAGCCTTTGGTTATAAAGCTGATACCGCAGTCACAAGTTTTGGATCAGGTTGTCGTAGTTGGATATGGTGTTCAGAAAAAGAGTGATGTAACAGGGTCTGTTGCTACTGTGTCTAAAGATCGTATTGAAAATACGGTGACAACAGATATCACACAACTTTTGCAAGGTTCGGTTCCTGGATTGAATGTAATGTCTCAGGCTGCAGGGGCAGATCCGGGGGCAGGTGCTGTGATGTTAGTTCGCGGACGTAATTCTATTAGCGCTAATAATGAGCCTCTGATTATTTTGGATGGAGCGCCTTATTACGGAAGTCTTTCAGATATAGGAACCAATGAAATAGAAAGTATTAATGTGTTGAAAGATGCTTCTTCTGCAGCAATTTACGGTGCGCGTGCGGCTGCAGGAGTAATTTTGATTGAAACTAAAAAAGGTACTAAGGGCAGAATAAAGGTAACTTTTGATGGATTTTATGGAATACAAAAAGTAGCTAATTATCCGGAACTGATGAATGGGGAAGAATATTTGAACTACAAAAATAATTGGGCAAATGATGATGAGACGGATGCGGATGCGGCATTGACAGACTTTGAAAAAAAGGTTTATGAGAGCGGTTCATATAAAGATTGGTCATGGAAAGATTTATTGGTAAAGACCGGTAATTCCAAAAGTTTTAAATTGGGAGTTTCCGGTGGAGGAGATAATACTCGATTCAATTTTAATGCTTCTTATTTGGGTACAGACGGAATTGTTATTAATGATGAATACAAACGCCTGAACAGCCGTCTGAATGTTACTTCCGATATAAATAAATATATTAAGATGGGTAATAGTATTGGATGGACTTATATAGATAGAAGTGGTGCTAAGCCACCTTTTGTAGATGCATTTAATAAATCTCCTCTGGCTAAGCCTTTTAATGATGATGGTACTGTTAATATAAATCCGACAGGAGATGATACGAAGATTAATCCGTTGGAATGTCGTTTATATGATGATCTAAATTTAACTTATTCTTTAACTGCCTCTAATTATGTAGAAGTCAAAATACCAAAAGTGAATGGCCTCTCTTACAAATTAAATACCAATGTTCAATATGGTGCAGGTAAGGATTATTGGTATCAAGGTACCAATACCAAAAAGAGTGGAGCTTTCGGGGGTGAAGGTGAAATGACAAATTCAATGAAATATTCTTTCTTAGTGGAGAATATAATAAATTATCAGCGTACCTTTGCTCAGAAACATGATTTGGCAGTAACTGGATTGTTTAGTTTTGAGGAAAGCCATAAGGAGGGATCTACTATTTCCGGTAAAGGATTTAGTGGAGATGAACGTTCTTATTATGGTATTCATGATGCGAAGCAGGTGACGATAGAACCGTTTGTAAATGATAAGACACGCTTACATTCTTATATGGCTCGCGTAAATTATGCATATGATAGCCGTTATTTGCTTACAGCTACTGTGAGACATGATGCTTCATCTACATTGGGACGCTATAAGCATTGGGGAACATTCCCTTCTATGGCATTAGGTTGGAATATTCATAATGAAAAGTTTTACGGTTCATTGAAAGAAGTAATGAACACCCTGAAGTTGCGCCTCTCTGTGGGTAAAAATGGTCAAAGCGGTTTGAAGCCCTATTCTACCTTGCCGTTAATGGATAATCTCGGATATACTGATGGCAGCAGTCCGCTTCCCGGTTATGTGCCCGGTAGTATTGGTTCGCCAAATTTAGGTTGGGAGGTAATGACATCCTATAATATAGGATTAGATTTTGCTTTCTTACGTTCTCGGATTACAGGTGAATTGAATGTGTACCGCAATCTGAATAAAGATTTATTATTGAAAAGAACCATTTCTTCTGTACATGGAATACAACAGGTGATGCAGAATATTGGTAAAACTGAGAATAGCGGAGTTGAAGTTGCTTTGACTTCTAACAATATAACTTTAAAAGAGTTTTCCTGGCAAACAGGTATTAGTCTGGCCTGGAATAAAAATAAAATTAAAGAGTTATATGGTGACGGATTGTCAGATATTACTAATAAATGGTTTATTGGACATCCCGTGTTGAGTAATTTTGATTATAAGATTATTGGTACATGGCAGTTGGGAGAAGAAGAGGAAGCAGCAAAGTATGGTGCCGAACCGGGATATGCAAAATATGAAGATGTGAATAAGAATGGTGAGATAGACCCGGATGACCGTCAAATTCTTGGTTCACCTGAACCCGATTTCACTTGGAGTATGTCGAACACTTTTAAATGGAAAAATTTCTCTCTTTATGTATTGTTGTATGGAGTTTCCGGTTCGACTAAGGCTAATCCGTTTAAAGATAAGAATTATTTAATTCGTCATGACTTCTGGACTAAGGATAATCCTACAAATGACTTTTGGAGTACAGCAAAGAATGCCAATAAGTATATTGCCAATAAATCTATTAGCCCGAGCAGCTATGAAGATGCTGATTTTATGAGAATTAAAGATGTTACATTGACATACACACTTCCGAATGCAATTGTCAGGAAGATAGGGCTGACTAAATTGGCTGTTTATTTTACAGGAAAAAATCTGCTTACAGTAACAGACTGGGAAGGAATGGATCCGGAGTTCGACAATCAAAGAGCTATTCCGGTATGTCGTGAATATTCGTTTGGCATTAATTTGGCATTTTAATAACTGAGATATTATGAGAAAGAAAAAATATATATTGTTCTTGGGGATAATAATGACGTTGAATTTTATCTCCTGTTCAGATGATTTTCTAAATGAGGAACCTGAACATATTTATACGGCAGATAGACTTTATACAAGTTTGGATGGGTATGAAAAAGGTTTGAATGGACTTTATGCGGAAGTTCGTAAAGAATTTGAGGGATTGGGATATACCAATAATTTTGGTACGGTTGATTTGCGTAATGTACTGTATATATTAGGTACAGATAATATGGCAACCGGTTCGAATAAGGGAAATGTGCATAAGATGTTAAATAGTTGGGGAGTTGCCAACCATCCTTCTTATAAAGATTTTGATAAATATTTCTTGTGGTTTTATGAAACAGTAAACGCAGCTAATACAATTATTAACAGGGCGATAGTTTCTGATATAAATTGGAATGACAAGAATGGAGTAAATCAATATTACCGGATATTGGCAGAAGCCAAGGTGTTCAGAGCGTGGGCATATCGTCATTTGAGTTATTTATGGGGGGCTGTGCCTATTGTTACAACAGAAACGACTGATAATATCCATACAGACTTTGTACGTGAACCGGTAGAAAAAGTACGTCGTTTTATTATCGAGGATTTGGAATTTGCAGCAGAATATTTACCTTGGACTGCGAGTAAGACGGGGACTATGACAAAGGGAGTTGCCATGACTTGGCTATCGGAAATGTATATGGCTTTAGGTGATGAGGATAAGGCTTATATGTGGGCTGATAAATGTATAACAGGTGGTCCTTATGCTATACAGATGAGTAAGCAAAGTACTGATAAGTCGGTCTTCATGGGAATGTTTCAACCTCAGAACATAAATAATTCCAATCCTGAAATACTGTGGTCATTGAATTGGGCGCGTGGTATTGTTGGGGGCGGTGAGAATATTATGCGTCATGAATCTACTTTGCGTTATGGTGATAATAGACCTAAGTGGAAAGGAGCCGATGGATTGAATTTAGCCTATACGGAAGCACGTGGCGGACGTGGTTGGCATCGTATGAATATAACCAAAGATGCCCTTTTATTGTACTACGAGTCAAGTAAAGATCCCAATCCTGTTCATAAACAAATTGATGAGCGTGGAAATGAGTTTGCTATCGGACAATATTTTGTATTGACAGATGCGGATAAATTGACAGATAATGCAGGCAATGATATTATGAATACAACATTGAAGCGTCCTTGGGCTCCGGGAGACACAGTTTGGCTGAGTGCTAAAAAAGACGCTTCGGATAAGATGACTAGCGCATTTGATTACAACAATTTAAGTGATACCAAACCTGTTTCTAACAATGCCCCATATTCATTGAAATTTGCTTTCTGTGATGCAGGTTATACGGAGAATACAGAGTCTCATTTTTCACAGATTTACATGCGATTGGCTGAGACATTGTTGTTGAGAGCAGAAGCGGCTATTCGTAGAGGAATGCCGGGGTTAGCTGTTGCCGATATCAATGTGTTGAGAAATAGAGCAAATGCTAAGTTGATTACTGTTGATGATTTAGGGAGTTCTTTAGAGGAACAGTTAAACTTTATATTAGATGAGCGTAGTCGTGAACTTTTGCTTGAAGAACAGCGTAGATACACATTACTTCGTATGGGTGGAGAAAAGTTTATGTATCCTCGTATTACAGAGAGAAATCTGATTGATGGTACTAATTTTACATTGAGAGATACTATATTCCCTATTCCGCAGACAGTGATTGATGCGAATAGAACTTTATATATGCCTCAGAATCCTGGATATGCGGCAAGTACTGATGAAAAGTAATAAAGAATTGTTTAACCAAATAAAAATTAGAAGATTATGAAACGTGTTGTTTTATTGATGAGTTTATTGTTAACGGTTTCTGTATGTACTTTCGCGCAGAAAGCCAAAGGTGGAGAAAGTAAAGCCAAGAAAACTGTTGAGAAACTAGATGCAGTATTGGACTTGGATGATAAGCAAGAAACCAAAATATTAGAAATTTATTCTAAACCTAAAGATCAACGTGGAAAAGTAGATGCTCAGTTGAAAGAAATTTTAACTGCTGAGCAATTCAAAAAATATCAGGACTATAAAGCTGTAGAAAAAGCTAAACGTGCTGAAAAGGGTAACAAGAAAGAAAGAGGAGATAAAAAAGGTAACAAGAAAAAAGGATAACTGTAATTAGATAATAGGTAGAAAATTTTAAGTGCGAGTAAAGGGGATGTGTCATACCGATACATTCCCTTTTTATGTTTTTTAATATCATAATTTTGTTTAAAAGGGCAAGTAAATCTATCCCGCGAGATGAATTATTTCGCCTTGCAGGACGGAGGAAGCGACACTCTTATGAAATCAAATCAATACATTTGGTACCCCTTCACCCGCTAACCCGCATAAATAGAAAGATATGAAAGGTGAAAGGGTCTCTTGCATAAACAGCATTTCTGCTGAATACATACTCTAATCGTTTTTCTCTACTGTGATAATTCATTTTGCCATATATCAAAAAACTTTTTCACTATAGTCAAAATGAGATGTTGCGTATTCGTCCGGATTAATGATACAGACGGGGACGTTTATTATTAAACCGATAACCTATACCGAGCATCAGGTAGTTGGGCTCATGGAAATCTTTCAGGTTATATCCTATGTGCAGAAAGGTGTCGCGGGTCATGTCAATTTTGAGAGCCAATATTTGGTAGAATGATTGAAGGTCGCCACCGCCATGCAGGATATTGGCGCCGAAACCTATGCCGACAGTGAAATAAGGCATCACCCATTCTCCACGTGCGGATACACCCAATGAAAGTTGCTTGCGAAGCGGGGGAATACCGAACGCGTCTTCCTCATTGCCGCCGTCGAGCGGGGTAATGTAATCTTTGGCGTAAATATTGGCGCTTGCATCATACACACCATCCAGAGATACTCCTGCGCGGAACTTATACCCGAAATTATACATAGGGGCAAAGCAGAATCCTGCTACGGCATATTTGTCGGGAGCCGGGACCTGTCCACCCGGTACATCGATAGCTTTCCTCCGCCACGAACCGAACAGTGTCAGGTCATAACTGACATGCCTGGGGGATGACGGAACCGGAATTTGTTGTGACGGTTGTAACGCTTTGTCTATATCCCGATTGAAATTATATACCACTCCGATTTTAAAATCTACCGTATTCAAACCGGTATTGGGATATTGGGTATTGCCGTTAGAGAAATGTACCGCCGCTACGCCGATATTGAGGTCGAACCGCGGAGACAGTATCCAGTTCAGATGAATTCCGGCATTGAGATATGCATTGACTTTGGTTCCTATAACGGTATTATTGGCGTTGGCGAGGTAATCGTATGGTTTCCAGCCGAAAGATGCGCCGAATCCCCATTCGTAATTAAGTGATAAGCGGGGAGTGAACCTGGCAATACGCGCGCCTTGAAAAGCGTAGAGGGCGACAGGCGTTCCCATCTCCCTGCGGTTGCCGAAATCGAAATAGCCTACTCCTATTCCCTGATAAGAACTTCCGTATACTCGGTCGGAGGCCGTACCCGGTTGCAGTTGGAATGAGTATTTCAGATGGGCTGAGTAGGCGGAACCCAGTCTTTTGCGCATATCATTTTCGCCCCGCAGGAAAGAGCTGGTGGGGAATATATATCCCGGTCGGCCTTCAATGCCGAGGCGGTGGATATAGCTATCTTGCGCGCATATATGGCCGGACAGGAACAGGATAATCATTAAGAGAAGCATCTCTCTTCCTGCCCGCATTCTACTACCCATGTGTCGTGGCGTTCTTCGTTAGTGATTGGATTCTTTTTGCAAAGCCCGATTCACGTGCAAATATAGTCCTTTTATCGTTTTATCTACATAAAAAGCTTATATTTGCAAAGTTAATAATTCATCATCTATGTTATTCAGGAAATTTATGACTGCAATCTTTGCAATCTCCGCACTTGCCGGACAGGCTCAGGAGAAACAGTTCAGACAGGTTTTTGAACCTATAACTCTAACCACTTATGCTACAATGTCTTATATTCCAAAATTTCAAATAGGTAACGAAACAGTAACGATTTTCAGACGTTGGGCTTGTCCAACTTTGACCGCTGTTTGTCTGCCTAACTTTCGGGTTCAAAGATAAGTCTTTCTTTTGAAATACGCAAATCATTGATAATAAATCTTCTGCGATTAGTGCAAGGTGCAAGCTATATATATAAATATATACTTGCACCTTGCACTAAAAATTTTGTCATTTAGCGAATTTGCTATAATTTTGTGTGAACTAATGATTTCAATAAATGAATGATTTAACATGAAACAATTTAATTTGCAATTTGCCAACCATTCGAAATTAGAACAGCTAAAGCTGTTCTTTTTGGAACATGGCACTTATATTGAACTCAAAAAGGGCGAACAGTTCTCTATTCAAGGTAAAATGAACTGCCGGGGGGCTTATATTGAAAACGGTTTATTGAGATATACCCGTGTGGATGAAAGAGGAAATATACATATAGTAGGATATACTTTCTCCGAAGAATTTGCAGGAAGTTTATGTACACTTATAGAACCTAATCAACCGTCATTAGTAACAATTGAAGCTGTTTGCGATTCAAAGATTTACTATCTACCGTATTCAAAGTTAGAGGATTTTTTTGCTACAAATGCCGAGACAGCACAAATAAAGTGCGCTCTTGTCGAACAATCCTACTCGTTAATGTATCATAGATTATTGGATATGTACTGTAAAACTACGGAAGAACTTTATCTTGATTTATTGAACAGATGTCCCGACATTCAAGAATATATTACGTTAAAAGAGATAGCCTCTTTCTTGCAAGTCACACCGGAAACTGTTAGTCGTATACGTTGCAAACTGAAGAAATAACTTATCCTTTAACATACTTTATATTAGGGTCTTGACAATTGTCAAGACCTTTTTTATTTATTCTTCCGTATTTTGCATTCACTATTTAATAATATTGATATGATACGTAAATTAACACAAGAAGAATATAACAATGCTGCCGATTTATCTTATCAAGTATGCATGGAAAGGAATGATTTCACCCAAGAAGGTATTGAAACCTTTAAAAGCTTCGTGTATGACACATCGTTGATGAATACGCTTGACATATATGGTGCTTTTGACAATCATCTATTGATAGGAATAATCGGTGTACATCGGGAAAGGCAACATATATCCCTCTTCTTTGTCTTGCCGCACTATCATCGGCGAGGAATAGGAACATTGTTATTTGACTATATGATGAGCAATTGTAATTTTACTTATATAACAGTTAATTCTTCAACCTATGCAGAAACTTTTTATACATCTTTAGGCTTCAAAAAAGTGGGTGAAAAAGAGATTAATAAAGGTATTGTTAGTATCCCTATGGAGAGAAACATATAATTATTGCCAATCATTTAAAAGAGATAAGATGAAAAAGAAAATTACTTTATGTATGGTGCTTTCCACATTTATTATTTGCGCCATGTTATGTCTGACAAATTGTAGTAACGACGATGCTCCTACTTCTGTCTTCACCCCCGAAGCCTTGAAGCAAACTACTTGGCAAGCGCAAATGACCGTGTACAATATCGAAGATGAGATAGACTACACAAAACAATCCATTCTTCAATTTACCAACGAATCAGAAGGCATTTATACAAGAACGAACGAAGAAGACGGATATATGTGGAACACAGATTTTACTTACCAAGTAAATGGAAAAATCATCACGTTCGACAACATAGCAGGTCCATGGACGGTGCTGGAATACACAGGAACACACCTCGTAATGGAAGCCTATAATCCCAATAAGATGGTGTGGACATTGGAGAAGATGTATTAACCTAAAAATAGCGGATATGAAGATTTCAACAATTCTCTTTTTCTGCCTACTAATGACAGCTTGTATGCAGACAAAATCTTTTCACCGGATAAACGGCTGGTACTACGTAACATCACAGACTACAGACAGCCTTTCACTAACACCTTTCCTTACTGTTAAGGATTTCGATACTTTACGTTTGGAAACTGATGCTTTTGGACACTCGGTCATTACCGGTGTCTTCCTCCAAAATAAATCGCCTATATGGAGAGAAGCCACAAAAAAGAGTATAGGAAAGCGTATCGCTTTCGTTTTCAATGACACAGTGATAACTGCCCCTCTGATTAATATCCCCTTAGAAAGCGGACATTTCCAAATTTCCAATCCGCATGGATATGATTTGGAACGTATCTTTAAGGAGTTACAAAAAGAGAAGAAATAGAATAAGGTTATTCAATAAAATGAAAGAAGATTTTGATAAACTCCTATCGGAAATAGATGTAGAGATTGCTAAAATCGACCTCTACGGCAATGATATTATCGAAACCTCTCTTTCAATAGTACGTCACTTACAAAGTATCATCACTGGGTTAAGAAATGAATTGCAAACCTACACTTTCCCCACACAAGAGGATGAAATACGCTTTTTCAAAGTTCAAAAACCGGAACTATTGGGGCGGCTTCTCTATTTCCACAAAATATGTCGTATAGAAATGCAATGTCCTAATGGGAGTAACGAAGTTATCAGAAAGCATCTTATCGCAGAACTGGATAATCTGACCTATTTCTTCAATCGGAATTTGGACTTTTACCAGTATTATCGTTCACACTCTACCATGTATGATAAATACTACTTTGTACGAGGGAAGGCAGATATTCGGCTATGCGCTGATAGCGCACAATTCGATAAAGACCCGAATTTTTCAACAGGGTACGACTATACGGTAGCCAAGATATTAGCCAATGAAATGTTGCGTATTTACCTAAATCAGCGATTACAGTTATTAGAGAAAAAGCAACTGACAAACGATATAAAAATATCATTGTCGGACTTCAAACTGAAATGGACTGGCACAAAATCGGAAGCGATAGAATGGGGATATGGATTGTTTGCCGCTAAAACGCTGAATTATGGCAACGCTACAATAAAAGAGGTTATGGCATTTGTCGAAACTGCCTTTGACATAGAGCTGGGCGACTATTACCGAACATATCTTAGCCTTAAAAACCGGAAGAAAGACCGAACGGCTTTTTTCACATTCATAATGGAGCAACTGCAAAAGCGCATGGATGATGATTTGTAAATAAGTACTTTAGCTGATTGAAAAACTACCAAGTTACTACCAACGTGGTAGTTTTTCTTTTTATACAAATGGAGCACATGAATAGGAATAAAAACTATTTTTCACCCCTAAAATCACCCTGAAAAAAATTTCAACCAAGTTGGTAGAACCTTGTATTTTTTATCTTACAGAAAGATGCAATTTTGCGGCAAATCAATTAGTTACCATTATGGAAATAATAACATTCGAGTCCAAAGCCTATAAGGAACTGGACAACAAGATTACCGCTATTGCCGATTACATCTTCAATCATGCGGAAATGGCAAAGCAAAGTGAAGAAGATATGTGGGTGGACAGCTATGAGGTCTGCACGTTTCTGAAAATAAGCGAAAAGACCCTACAACGCCTGCGGGTGTCGGGTACTATCGCCTATTCCAACATCAGGGGACGCTATTTCTACAAGGTCAGCGAGATACGCCGGATGCTGGAAGAACGCCTGATAAGGAGCAACAAAGAGAACATCGACAACCTGATAACCAACCACCAACTGTATGCTAAGGAAAGAGGAAATCTTAGAAAGAACAAGTAACGGGCTGGCGATATTCAAACACTACCTGCCCGGAAACTGGCGCATAGGTCGCAACTTCCTTAACCCGCTGTACGAGGACAGCAAGGCTTCCTGCAACATCTACTTCGACCGCCGGAGCAGCATCTACAAGATGAAAGACTTCGGCAACGACAGTTACAGCGGCGACTGTTTCTTCCTCGTGGGGCAGTTAAAGGGGCTGGACTGCAACCGGGCGGCTGACTTCGTGGAGATACTGGAAATCATCGACCGGGATTTAGGCTTGGGGCTGGCTTCCGGCACTCCTGTTTCCATTCCTCCGGCAACCGTCCACCGGACAGTATCGGGCAAAACCGAAGAAACACCCGAAAAGCCCGTCAAGCCCTACCAGTTCCGGGAACAGAAGTTTCCGCTTGCCGAACTGGTGTACTGGCAACAGTACGGCATCACGCCAGAACTGCTGGAACGTTACAAGGTTTGCTCGCTCCGGGAGTACAACAGCGAAACGGCAGAGGGCAAACCGTACACCTACACTTCATCGGTGGCAGAACCCATGTACGGCTACAAGGGCAAACAGCATATCAAGCTGTACCGCCCGTTCTCCACGCCCCGCTTCCTCTATGGCGGCAGCTTCGGCGAAAACTACTGCTTCGGGCTGGAGCAACTGCCAGCAAAAGGCGACACGCTCTTTATCACGGGCGGCGAGAAAGACGTGCTTTCGCTGGCGGCACACGGTTTTCACGCTATCTGCTTCAACAGCGAAACGGTGACTATACCGCCCACGCTGGTATATCGGCTGACATTCCGATTCAAGCACATCGTCCTGCTCTTTGACATGGACAAGACAGGCAGGGAAAGTTCATGCAAGCAGGAAAAACTGTTGGAAGAATTTGGAGTGAAACGCCTGCTCCTGCCGCTTCCGGGTACGAAAGAGGAAAAGGACATTTCCGACTACTTCAAAGCCGGGAACACCCGTGAAGATTTCCTGAAACTGTTTATCGAATTTTTAGACAACCTGTATAGCGACACATTGATTATGCTAAAATCGTGCGAGATAGATTTCAACAACCCGCCCGCCAAAGCGCAAGAGATTATTTCGGCGGGTGATGTTCCGTTAGGAACACAAGGCAACCTGTTCGGCATCACCGGGGGCGAGGGAACGGGCAAGAGCAATTATGTAGCCGCAATCGTGGCGGGCTGCATCTGCCCGGCTGGTGCGGAAGTAGATACGCTGGGAATACAGATAACCGCCAACGGCAGGCACAAGGCGGTCTTGCTCTATGACACAGAACAGTCGGAAGTGCAACTGTTCAAGAATGTAAGCAACCTGCTGACACGAGCCAAACAGCCGGACAAACCCGATGAACTGAAAGCGTTCTGCCTGACGGGTATGTCACGCAAAGAACGCCTGAACGCCATTGTGCAGAGCATGGATAAGTTCTACTACCAGTACGGCGGCATCCAGTTGGTCGTCATTGACGGCATCGCTGACCTTGTAAAGAGTGCCAACGATGAAACGGAAAGTGTGGCGGTGATAGATGAACTCTATCGGCTGGCGGGCATCTATAACACGTGTATTCTTTGTGTGCTGCACTTCGTCCCTAACGGATTAAAGTTACGTGGGCATTTGGGTAGCGAACTGCAACGTAAGGCGGCTACAATCCTTTCGATAGAGAAAGACGATGAACCCACCCAGTCAGTCGTGAAAGCCCTGAAAGTAAGGGACGGAAGCCCGCTGGACGTGCCGTTGATGCTCTTTGCATGGGACAAGGAAACAGGGATGCACGTGTACAAGGGTGAGAAGCCCCGTAAGGAAAAGGAGAAGCGCAAGGAAAGAGAACTGGTGAATGTCGCACGGGACATCTTCGGGCGGCAGACACGCATTACCTACATAGACCTTTGCGAGCAGTTGCAGCAGGTCTTGGACATCAAGGAACGTACCGCAAAGAGCTATATCCGCTTCATGCGGGAAAGGGACATCATCACCAAAGACACGGCGAACCAAAGCTGTTTTGTCATCGGTTCATATAATCTTCAATGGAACACAAGCCGCCCGTAGGCGTATGGGTCTTGTGTAATTTTAGGTGCTTGTGTCCTGCCCTGTTGTGATAACACGGCAGGATTTCTACTATTTACAAGGTTATTCCAGTGATTTTTACTACTTTTGCAAAAGTAACATAAGAAAATAACGGCGATTGAACAGCCTCGGTTGTGATTTCGTCTTTATATATAACATATACGTTCGCCGAACGTCCCAAAGCGAAAACTGGCACTTTTCAAAATGAGGGGATATTCAGCGCAGGATATGCTATGTTTTATCATAGCGTGGTCTTGCCTGTTTCCTCATTTGGGTATGCCAGTACCTCGCTTTGAAGCAGTGTAAGGTCACGCTTCTTTTTTAGGATATTGGTGGACAGTTAAATGCGGATTATTAAACTGTTTAATACCTAACAAGATGAAACAAATTAAAGCGCACATCGCCGTATCTCTTGACGGGCATACAGCCACTTTAGACCAAGAACTGGATTGGTTACCCGATGAAGTAAAAACTATCATTGGCAAGCATTATATGGTTGTTGATAGCTTGCTAATGGGGGCGAACACCTATAACTACATCTTTGAACACTGGGGCGGGTGGCCGCACAAAAGCAAACGGTCTTTTGTGGTGTCACACTACGACACCAACGTAACACCAGACTGCGGCGTGGAGTTCCTGACCGAAGAACCGCTGCAAAGGATTTATGAGCTGAAACAGGAAACCGATATGCTGGTGGTGGGCGGCGGCAAACTGCTTACTTCGCTGATAAAAGCCGGATTGTTGGATAGCCTGACTATCTACACTGTCCCGGTCATGGTAGGCAAAGGCATCGGCTTTATCGGAGAAACCTTCGGCTCGCTGTGGAAGCTCTCGGAAAGCAGGGTGCTGGATAACGGGGTGGTCTGTTCGACCTACCTGTTTGGCGGGAGCGTATAAAAAATGCGCCCGGTTCCCACCGGGCGCAACCACTAAAATTTCAATTATTATAAGTCGTAAAACCTATTACAATGAAATTTCAGTGGCAAAGATAGGCTATTTCTTCGGTTTCGCTTTCTTTTCGGGGAATGAAAAGGTGACATTGAACTGTTCGTCCAGTACCAGCGAAGCATCGAAAGCCTTGCCGTTCTTGCCCTTGAAGCCCTTGATTAGCCCGGTCTTGCGTTTCGTCACCAGCTCGACAATTTGTTTGTCGGAAAGCTGCTTGTCGCACTTGTTGCGGAATATGGTAAGCGTACAGTCCACGTTGGAACACTTCGCCACTTTCGGGTAGAACAGGATGCGCCCATTATTGCATTTGGGGCAGGGACAGGTTTCACTGCCCGCAACAGATAATTGTACCGAAAGCAGTTCCGCCGTGATTTGCGCTGCGTACACCTCGATACCCTTTCGGAACGTGTCGGCATCCATGTTTCCCGCTTCTATCTTGGAAAGGGCGGTTTCCCACATACCCGTCATTTCGACATCGGCAATCTTCTTGTCCTTGACAATCCTGTAAACGGCAAGCCCCTTGTCGGTGGGTACAAGGTTCTTCTTCTCACGCACGATATACTGGCGGGCGAACAATGTTTCTATAATCGCCGCACGGGTGGCGGGTGTACCTATCCCGGCATCTTTCAAGCTGGCTTTCAGTTCGGCATCCTCCAGTTCCTTGCCTGCGTTTTCCATTGCAGCAAGCAGGCTGCTTTCCGTGTGCAGCGGTTTCGGCTTGGTCTGTTTCTCCAACAGTTCCACGTTGGAAATAGGCAGGTTTTCGCCCTTTTGGAGTGGCGGCAGGCTGGCGGTTTCTTCATCCTCTCCCGTTTCCTGCTCGCCGAACACGGCACGCCACCCAGCTTCTTTCATCACCGACCCTTTCACCGTGAAGTCAGTATCTCCGGCAGATAGCACAGCGGTGGTTACGTCTTTCACGCTCCTGCCCGAAAAGGCTTCCAGCATACGCCCGGCTACCAGTTCGTAAACCGCCCGTTCGTCTTTGGAGAGTTCACCGGGCAGGTTTTCAGTCACGATTAAGGCGTGGTGGTCGGTCACTTTGCCGTCATTCACACTACGGCGGTTCAGCGTTACGCCGTTCAATCCGGCGGCATATCCGGCAAAGCGGGGGTATTGCTCCAGCAGGGCGACACGTTCCGGCATTTCATCAAAAACGTCCTCCGGGATATAGCGGCTCCCGGTTCGGGGGTATGACATCACTTTCTTTTCGTACAGGCTTTGCGCTATGGAAAGGGTCTTGTCCGCCGAAAAGTTCAGTTTCGTGTTCGCTTCCTTTTGTAGCGTGGTAAGGTCATACAAAAGGGGCGGTTCTTGGCTGGTTTCTTTCCTTTCAACGGACTTCACCGCAAGCTGCCCGGCATCCTTTACCCGTTGCAGGGCGGCTATGGCTTCGGGTTGCTGCTCCCACTTGGCGGTAGATTGGGCGGTGAAACTGATTCTACCGCTGGCGGTATCGGCTTTGAGTTGCCAAAACTTGGTCGGGACAAAGTTCTTGTTTTCCAAATAGCGGTTGCATATCATCACGAGCGTGGGTGTCTGCACCCTACCCAGTGAGAACACGCCCTGCCCGGCTGCCACGCTCAACGCTTGGGTGGCGTTTATCCCTATCAGCCAGTCGGCTTCGCTGCGGGACTTGGCAGAAAGGTAGAGGTTATCGTAACGCTCTCCCGGCTGCAAGTTGTCCAGCCCCTCACGGATTGCCCTGTCGGTAAGGCTGCTTATCCACAGGCGTACAAAGGGCTTGGTACAGCCTAAATAGTTATAGATGTAACGGTGTATCAATTCGCCCTCACGTCCGGCATCGGTTGCTACAATAATCTTGTCGCACTGGTCGAATACCTCTTTAATCACTTTCAACTGTTTCAACACGCCGGGGGCTGCCTTGTAGCCTTTCTCGGCTTTCACCTGACGGGGGATTAGCTGGAAATCGGGCGGCAGTATGGGCAGGCTCTCCCGGCGGAAGTTCGCCACGCCGTAGGCTTCCGGCATGGCAAGCTGGATTAAGTGGCCGAACGCCCATGTCACCATATACCCATTGCCGGAAAGATAACCGTCATTCTTCTGTGTCGCTCCGATGATGCGGGCGATGTCTTTTGCCACGCTGGGCTTTTCTGCTATCAATGCAATCATAATTCTTTACTTTTTAAGGGTGGGTACTACATTTTCATTCCTTTGGACTTCTTGGGCTTGTCCGCTTTCAGGCTCTTGTCTTGCGCCTTGTCCTGCTTCTCTTTCTGCTTGGCGGTAGGCTTCTGCTGCCCCTGTTTCAACGGCTCTTTGCCCTGCTTGGTGGCTTCGTTGGTCTTGCCCTCTGTATTGACCGCTACCTGTGTCCGGCTCTCGGCAGCGGGGGTAACGTCTTTCGGCTGCACCTTGTCGGGGGATTTGCCCTGTGCGCCGGACTGCACATGACCGTTGAACTCAACGCCCTGCCCGTCCTTTAGCCCGGCTACTTGCTGCTGTCCCTGCTGTAAGAACTGGACGGCGGCACGGGGCAGGAACTCCAAGCCACGCTCCACTGCGCTGACCTGTAGATAGGCACTGCGCTTCGTGCCGTCCCTGAATTGCAGGTTTTCCATTTTGACCGCTTGCCCGGCTTCAAAGGCGGCTTTCTGTTCCGGGCTGACTTTCACGTTACAGATTGTATCGGGGCATTTCCATTTGTCTGCCCGCATGTATTCCAGTTCGTGCGTGTACCTGTCCCGGCTGACGAACACGGGGATTTGTTCGCCGCTTTTCGGGTCTTTGATTTGTGCGATGCCGCCCAAGTTGCCAGTACCCTGCAAGTTGCCCTGTTCCTGCTTGGTGAAGTCGTGTTCATGGAACGGGCGTTGCAACAGCTTTTCATCCTGCTGTACGCCATGCAGCTTGGGTACTACCGTACCGTCCTTTGCCTGATAGAAAGAGAGCTTGACATCGGTAGGTTTGAGGTAAAAGCCGCCTACCGTCCCCGAAACGGTGTAGATGTTGCGGGACTTGTAGCCACGCATCACCCGGTCGAAGTCTTTCGTGTTTTTCAGGGTGTCGGCGGTGATGCCGACTTTTTTCAGGTTCTCCCAGTCGATTTTTGCCGGGTCGAAGCGGTAGCCCTGCTTGAACTCGTGAAAGTCGGACTTCGGAACTCGAAGCATTTCTGTTCGTTTGCTGCCCTCCGGTGTCGGGTTGCGGTGATTGTCCTCGATTGCCCTTGCCTGTTGTTCCGCTTCGGAAGCCTTTACGCTGAACAGTTCCAGCCCGGAAGTGTCCTGAAACTTGCGGAAAAAATTGGAAATGAAGTTGCTGAACACATCGCTGTTCTTGTCCACCTGCATGAACTCGCCGCCATGCGTCGGCGATACGGTCTGCAAATTGCCGTCCTTGTCGAAGCTTTTAACAGCACTCACCTTGCCCTGCTGTTTATCCAAGACCAGCAGCACGTCTTTTTCCTGCCCCTCTGTGGGCGGGGTCATTCTGTTTGCCATAAATAATTGGAATTTTAGTGGTTACGGGAATAGTCCCACCCAAAGGTAGCGACTAAATATGCTATATTTGGATAGGCAGAAAGGAGTGTCCGCATTTGTCCTGCGCTGTCCCGATTTGTCCGGGTAGGATGAAAAAAGAAGCGATAAAACAGAAGCAGTCCATTACTTAATCCAAAGAAAAACATAACTTTGCAATCAGTTATCATACATACAGAATATGACAGAGAAAAACAATTCTATATTATCCCCCGAATATCTCAATTTCAAAAATGAGATAACCGCCCGTATCAGGTCTGCCCAGTATGAAGCATTAAAGGCTGTAAACAAGGAAATGATAGCCTTATACTGGGAAGTCGGTAAACGGATTACCGAGCAACAGACAGCATTAGGTTGGGGAAAATCCGTTGTGGAAAACCTTTCACGGGACATACAGAAAGAGTTTCCGGGGATAAAAGGATTTGGAGTTTCCAATATGTGGGACATGGCACGTTTTTATGCTGAATACCAGTCCAATGAAATTCTCCAACCATTAGTTGGAGAAATTAGCTGGTCGAAACATATAGTCATTCTGACGAAGTGCAAGGAAACACGACAACGGCAATTTTATATATTGGCTACCCAAAAATACGGTTGGACAAAAGACGTTCTTATCAATAAGATAGAAGCCAAAACTTACGAGAACTATTTACTTGGGCAAAGCAATTTTGACAATACCCTGCCTGATAAAATAAAGAACCAAGCTATACTTGCATTAAAAGATGAATATACATTTGACCTTGTAGGGCTTGCAGAGGAACATTCGGAATATGAACTGGAACAGGCTATTATTAAGAATATCCGTGCGTTCCTTATGGAGTTCGGTACTGATTTTTCATTCATAGGCAACCAATATCGGCTGGAAGTGGACGGAAAAGAATACTTCATAGACTTGCTGCTGTACAACAGACGTTTGCAAGCCATGATAGCCATAGAACTAAAAATCGGAGAGTTCCAGCCGGAGTATAAAGGCAAAATGGAATTCTATCTGAATATTTTGAATGATACGGTAAAACTACCACATGAAAATCCGGCTATCGGTATTATCATTTGCAAGTCCAAAAGCCGCATGATAGTGGAGTATGCTTTGAAAAGTTCCAATATGCCTATCGGGGTGGCAACCTACAGCCTTTCTTCTGAATTACCTGAAGCCTACAAAAAACTATTACCGACATCGGAAGAAATAGCCCAAAAGATAGAATTGCTGATAGAACGATAATAATAACAAAAGCCGTAGATTTGTGCTACGGCTTTTGTGTTCTTATACATTTTATATATAGCTATTCTTCCTCCCTAATCAAATGGCATAGCTCCGGGTCGTTCTTAATCCGGGTTATCTCGTCCTCGACAATCTGCCGGACTTCCTGCCGGATGCGGTCGTAGTTGGCTTGTATTTCCTCCTGCATCCGGTCGTTGCCGTCCTTGTCCGTGAAGTCGATTATCTGCGGCAACTTCACGTAACGGGCGGTTTCCCGCTTCACCTTTTCATTGTCCACCACGATTTCACAGTGGAAAATCTTCTGTTCTATCCGTTCATCGAAGTTGTCCGCCACAGCACCCACGAACATGCCTTGCGTGAGGTTGGATATTTTGCTGGCGGGTATCAGGCTGTCCATTTGGGTGCTTATTGAGGTGGATTTCTCCCGCTGGTTTATCGTCATGCTCTGCCGTTTCTGCAACACCTTTCCGAAACGCTCCGATAGGATTTTTGCCGTTTCGCCGACTACCTGACCGCTAAACACGTTACCCACAGTATTTTGTATCACCCGGCTTTCCTTGTCCCCGTAGTCACGGGTTAGCTGGCTGTAATCCTGAAAGCCCAGCAGAACCGCTACCTTGTTGCTTCGGGCGGTTGCAATCAGATTGTCAAGCCCACGAAAATATATGGTCGGTAGTTCATCTATTATCACCGAACTTTTAAGCTGCCCTTTCTTGTTTATCAGCTTCACGATACGGGAATTATACAGCCCCAGTGCCGCCGAATAGATGTTCTGACGGTCGGGGTTGTTGCCGACAACCAGTATTTTAGGCTCTTTGGGGTTATTAATGTCCAGTGAAAAATCATCGCCCGTCATTACCCAATACAGTGCTGGGCTTATCATCCTTGAAAGCGGAATTTTCGCACTCGCTATCTGCCCCTGCAACTGCTCTTGTGCATCTGATTCCCAAGCATCTACGAATGGGGAAAGGTAGTTTTCCAGTTCGGGATAGCTGCGCAAAATCGTGAACACATCGGCGTATTTCTTGTTCAATAATTCTATGGCATGGGGGAATGTGCAATACTTACCGCCCTGATAGATACGGAGATACCAAATTATAGCCGCCAAAAGGATAATCGGACTTTCCACGAAAAAGTCACCCTGCTTGCTTATCCAAGAGCGGTTTAAGTTGAGCATAATCGTGTAGCTGGCTTCGTAGGCATCCGCAATGTCCGACATGAAGCTGGCGTTTATCGGGTTACATCGGTGGCTCTTGCGTGGGTCGTCAAAATTGATAACGTAAAATTTCGGTTTCACCTTGTAACCGTCCAAGTGGCTAAGCAGATGATTGTAAGCGATTTCCGAAAGGTCAGGGAATTTGTAATCATAACAATAGAGTGCAAAACCTTTCTCGATTTGCTGTTTTATGTAATTATTTACCACCGCATACGACTTGCCACTGCCCGGCGTTCCCAATACAAGACTGGCACGGAACGGGTTTACAACATTTATCCAACCTTTATTCCACTTCTTGTTATAATAAAATCGAGTAGGCAAATTTACGGAGTATTCGTTTTCAATCAAGCGGGTTTCCTGTTGGAAACTTTCGTTCTCCATATTAAAGACATCATCCATAAGGTTGTTCTTCAACAGGCGGGACATCCACGTACCCGCCATGAGCATACAGACGTAACCCGCCGACAGCGTGGTGATGTAAAACACCGTACCTGCCGTGTGTGGCAGGGGAAGTTCCAGCAGCCACCAGTTCAGGAAGAACAGCATGATACCCACCACAAGGCTGCAATGTATCTTCGTCCATGTTATATTTTCCTCTTTCACGCCCTTAGTGCCGATACACGACAGGGCGAGGAACATCACGGAGAAAAGTTTCGTCCACAAGATAGAGGAGAACAGCCCGGTGGTACGCTGGAATTTCCACAGTATCTTGTCTATCACCTCAAAAGTTACTCCCCACTCTTTCAGGGTGGAGTAACAGAACCAGTACACGTTTATTCCCACGAATAGAATACTGACAGCCCGCATAAAGTCCATGACCCTTGCAAGCCCTCTTAAATCATCTTCTTGTTGCATGATTGTAATGTTTTTTGGTTATTCGATGCGCCTTGTGCGCTTCTTTTTCTTCTTCTTTCTCTTTTGGTTGGCGGTGTCCTGCGGCTCGTCACCACCGGATGAACCACCGCCCAACAGACCGCCGAGAGCACCCAGCACGGAAGCCACACCCGAAACGATGTCGGATTTCGGTGTGAAGCCCGGCTGTTCCTGATGCGTGGATTGTTCCCGTTGCGGTATTTCCACTTCGGGTTGGTGTATATATCCGGTTTCACCCGAAAAGCGTTCATTGAACACGTTCGCCGAATACTCCTTGCCCAATCGTGAACCGTTCAGCACCACCCGGCTGTCGTGGTCGATGAACGTAACGCCATAGATGCGCCCGCTGTCGTTCTGACGGAATACCACGTCAATGCCCTGTTTCTTTAGCTGCTGTTCCAGTTCCTTTCGGCTGCGGGTATTCCTCACGGCATCGGCTACAATTTTCCGGGTACGCTCTTTCAGTTTCCCGTTCTTGATTGCTTCGCCCGATTTCTCCATTCTGCGCTGTACCGCTTCATAGCCCACCGACTTGCCTATACGGGAAGCCTTTACCGGGTTGCCCACCTTTTCGCCCTTGTCATTGATAGCGGAATAGACAATGCCCTGATAGGGTTTGCCGTTTACCTCGCCCTTGACTTCCTCGGCACATATATTATAGGTGGCAAGCAAAGCCTTGTACTCACCGAACGACTGGAAGCGGTAGCCGTAGCAAGCCGCTTTCACGGCGTTGCCGATTTGGTACTTCACGTCCCCGGCGGTGTAGTCCACCTTTTTAAGTTCCGGGCGTTCGGCACGTTCCTTTCGCTCCGCCGGATGCAGGTTGTATTTCCGTTCCAGTTCACGGGTGATTTGCTTGCTGCGCCGATGCTCGAACTTGTCATTCAGCGGTCTGCCGTTTTCGTCCACCCGCAAGCCAACGATGTGGATATGGTGGCGGTCGATGTCCTCGTGTTTATAGACCAAATAAGGCTGGTCGCCATAGCCCAATTTCCGCATATACTCCCGTGCGATGTCAGAAAGTTGGCTGTCCGAAAGCACGTCTTCCGGGTGCGGGTTTATGGAAATATGCAGTATCGGCTTCTTGGTGGATAGCTGGACGGGCATCTGCATTTCAAAGCTGCGCATACACTCGCCGATGCTGAAATGCCCGTCCTCGCTTAACAGCATCCTGTTGGAGAAAAGCACCTTTGCTTCCTCGCTGTCCACTTTGTTTTGGTTGTATGCCAGTGCGCCGAACATATTGCCGCCTATGCTTATTTTGGCAACCATAGTTCCTTGCACTCGTTTGTCAGGTCGATAACCTGACGGTTCAACATAGCCAGTTCGGTAGTCGCTTTCTCCAGTTTATAGAGAAAAGCCAGTGCCTTTTTCTCCGAAAAGTTGCTGTGCAACGCCTTTACAATTTGGTTGTAATTGACCGCAACCGCCCGGAATTGTGCATAAAATTCGGTCAAGCGGGCGCAATATTCTACTGCCGACTTGTCCACTTTCACCACCCGGAACGGCTCACCGAACAGCCGTGCGGCGATGAAACGGGACTTGCTCGTAACGCCCGACTGCTCCCACTGCGAGAGGAAGCGGGCGTTCTCCCGGTCATTCAGGTAAAGGACATGGCGGTGCTTCGCTGGGTCTGCGAGGGCGGGGCGACCGCCCTTGTTGGGTTTCCTTGTTTCCATACTTCTTTGAATTAAAAAATTACGACTTCGGAGTGATTTTTATCCCCGCAAGGGGCAAGGCGTTTTCAGGCACGGAAAACGGTTTTGTAGCATACAAAACACACCTTGCTATTTTCTGACGAAAATCGAAATCCGTCATGGACGGATTGGGGTTAGCGTGAAGCGGTAAGCCCAGCCATTCACCAGCCCGGTTTTACACCTGCGCCCCCTGCGGTTCGTTACTCCGCTGCAAAGTAACGGTGATTTATAATGCTGTAAAATAGGTGGTTGGTGGACAAAGCGGGACAGCGCAGGACAAATCGGGACAAGGTTTTCAGGGGACGTTTTTTCTCCCTTTTTTTGCATCGGATTTCAAGATTGAAAGCAAGATTGAAAGAAATATTCCAATCAGGAAAGAATGATTGAAAGCATGATTGCAATAAAACGTGATTGCAGGATTTCAATATTTCAAGAAAGAATGAAAGCAGGAAAACAAGATTGAAATAAAACAATCTTTCAATATTTCAATATTTCAAGATTGCAATATGGAATGAATGATTGAAAGCAATAAATAAATCTATCAACCAATAATGAACGGAAGCAATATGGAAAACGAGAAAACACCCCTTTATGTCGCCTTTTCCACCCAAAAGGGCGGGGTCGGCAAAACCACCTTTACCGTGCTGGCGGCGAGTTACCTCTACTACCTCAAAGGCTACGATGTGGCGGTGGTCGATTGCGACTATCCCCAACACTCCATTGCCGGGATGCGAAAGCGGGATGCCGAGCAGGTCGGGGCGGATGAAGATTACAAGCGCATGGCGTATGAACAGTTCACCCGGCTGGGGAAGAAAGCCTACCCGGTGCTGTGCAGTTCGCCCGAAAAGGCGATAGTCACGGCTGACGAATATGTTGCCACTGCCGGACACGTGCCGGATATAGTGTTTTTCGACCTGCCCGGCACGGTGAACAGCGAGGGTGTTATCAACTCCCTTGCGGGCATGGACTATATCTTCACCCCGATTTCAGCCGATAAAGTGGTGCTGGAAAGCAGCCTGTCGTTCGCAATGGCTATCCAAAAGCTATTAGTGAAGAATGAAGCCTGCCGCCTTGCCGGGCTGTACCTCTTTTGGAACATGGTGGACGGGCGGGAGAAAACAGACCTTTACACAGCCTACGACAAAACCATTAAGGAACTGGAACTGCCGCTGATGAAAACCTTTATCCCCGACACCAAACGCTACAAAAAGGAACTGGTAGCGGATAAGAAAGCGGTGTTCCGCTCCACGCTCTTTCCCGCCAGCCGCCCGCTGGTCAGGGGAAGCAACTTGGAAGAACTGATAACAGAAATAGTGTATTACATCAAATTACAATGATATGGCAAAGCAAAGCGGCGGTATGCCGAAGATAGACGAGGATTTCATGAAAGAGCTTATCTCGCAAGGTGTCCCCAGTAAACAAGATAATAATAAGACGAATGATGTACCGCAAGAAACACAAACAGAAACGGTGCAAGTAGAGAAACCGACACCCCGCAGGCGCAAGGGCGGTTCGGGCGACTACCGGGAAACCTATTTTCAGAAAGTGGAACTGGCAGACCGACAGCCCTTGTACGTGAGCCGTACCACGCACGAGAAGCTGATGCGTATCGTGACAGTGATAGGCGGGCGCAAGGTGACGGTAAGCAGCTACGTGGAAAACATTCTGCTGCGGCACTTCGAGCAGTACCAAGACGAGATAAACACCCTGTACGAAAGCCACTTCCAAAAGCCTGTCTGACTATGATAATCTATTGCATACTTACCGGGCTTTTGGTGTACTATATCGCCCTATGGCTGTGGTATCGCTACACGGACAGCCGGACATCAACGGGCAGAACGGATGATGCGCCACTCCCACGAAACGGGGTTTCGGGCTACACGCTGATAGGTGAAAGCCGATACAAGGGCGGACTAATCGGGACAGCGCAGGACAAATCGGGACACCTCCAGCAAGCGGCTGAAAATGATACTATTTTTGCGCCGCAGGCTGACGGACAGCCGGAAGAAAACATTCCGGAAGCAGTAGCCGAAGCGGAAGAAACGCCCGGTTACGAGAATGACGAACCCGACTACGAGGACGAGGAAATAGCCGGGTACATGGACGGTGACGATGATACCGGGCGGGCTACGGGCGTGAGCTTTGACGAACTGGGCGAAGCGGTACGCACGGCGAACGCCGACAACCCCACCGAAGCGGAGAAACGGCAAGCCGCCGGGACACTGGCAAGCATTGAGGGGACGAACCTCTACGATGCGGTGGTGGAGAACATCAACGGCGGGCTGGCAAGGGTGGCGGAACTGCTGGGACGCAACGAAGCGGAACTGGCTACGGCTGCTGTCCCTGCCGGAACTGGCGATACAAGCGAGGAACACGAAGCGTTCGACATGAACGATTTCCTATAATATAATAATGTATAAGCCTGACAGCATGAAACAACGGGATTACGGTTGATTGGCAACCTGAAAACCAAACAGACAAACGGGACTATCCCCGACCACTAAAATTTCAAATTATTCACCAGCCGGGAAAGGCGGACTATCCACCCGCCGCCCGGCATTAAAAACAAATCACAATGAGAAAGAAAATCTTCTTGTCGGCGGCTATACTTGCCGCCGTGGTAAGTGCCTACGCACAAGGAAACGGGCAGGCGGGCATCACCGAAGCCACGAACCTAATCACCGGGTATTTTGACCCCGGAACAAAACTGGTGTACGCAATCGGGGCGGTTTGCGGCTTGATTGGCGGGGTAAAAGTATATAACAAGTTTTCAAGCGGCGACCCCGACACCTCAAAGACCGCCGCCAGTTGGTTCGGGGCGTGCATCTTCCTGATTGTCGCCGCCACTATCCTGCGTTCGTTCTTCCTCTAAAAAGGCGGCTATGTCTGACGAGTTGTTGAGGGCTAAGCCCGAAAAATATCCGGTAAACAGGGGTATCGGGAAGCCGGTGGAGTTCAAGGGGCTGAAAAGCCAGTACCTCTTTATCTTTTGCGGCGGCTTGCTCGCTGTCTTCGTGGTGTTCATCGTCCTGTTCATGGCAGGCGTGAACCAGTGGATATGTATCGGTTTCATCGTGTCGGCTTCGCTGCTGCTCGTGTGGCAGACGTTCCGGCTCAACGCCAAGTACGGCACGCACGGGCTGATGAAAGCCGCCGCACGCAAAAGACACCCACGCTTCATTATCAGCCGAAAGGCGATACCCCGATTATTCACCTACAAAAAAAGAAAGGAAGAAAGACTATGAGGAATATGTTAAAGGCTACCACGCTGGAAAGGAAATTTCCCCTTTTGGCGGTGGAGAACGGCTGCATCATATCAAAGGATGCAGACATCACGGTGGCTTTCAGGGTGGAACTGCCCGAACTGTTCACCGTCACCAGTGCCGAGTACGAAGCCATACATTCGGCGTGGTACAAGGCGGTCAAGGTGCTACCCGACTACTCCATAGTACACAAGCAGGACTTCTTCATCAAGGAGAACTACCAGCCCGACACCGAAAGGGACGAGCT
>NZ_JADNLF010000001.1:0-34937 GCF_015555825.1 Bacteroides clarus
CCCGACCACGGGCATCAGATGGTGGACGATTTGAAGAAGAAAACCAATCCGGGCTACTCCTGCATCGGTCGTCTGAGAGGACTGGCGGAACTGAGAGGACTGGAAATGGGAATTGCCAAATCATTGTTTGAATAAGGACACTCTTAAAGGACACTTGTCCAAAGAGGAAGTACCAACACTCTAATTGACATATCATTCTGTCATTCTGAAGAGAGTGAAGAATCTCTTCTCCTTAACATATAAGAGAGGAGATTCTTCATCGCAAGCTCCTCTGAATGGCAGAATTCTTTTTTTACAGCCTGATATTCCCATATTGAAAAATTCTTTCCTATATTTGTGCCCTAACCCCCAAAACAGATTTGTTATGAAAAACTTAGCACTCCAACGAGTTGCCGCAGTAGATGTATTCCGCGCACTCACCATGTTCCTCATGCTCTTTGTAAACGACATTCCCGGATTGAAGAATGTCCCCCACTGGCTGATGCACGCCGATATCAATGAAGACATGCTGGGATTTTCCGATACCATCTTCCCGGCTTTCCTGTTCTGCATGGGCATGTCGGTATCTTTTGCCATACAGAACCGTTATAAAAAGGGTGATACTACCACACAGGTCATCGCGCATATATTCTGGCGTACGGTAGCGCTCATCGCCATGGGACTGTTTTCGCTTAACAGCGGCGGCATCGAAGGCGGCCTTTCCCATTCCTGGTTTACTATCCTTATGGTAATCGGTTTCTTCCTGACATGGGGAGTATATCCCAAAGCCGAAGGCACAAAAAAAGCCCTTTTCACCGTAATGAAAGTGGCAGGCGTGGTATTGCTCGCAGCTTTGGTTATTTATAAAGACCTCAACGGAAAACCGTTCCATACGGGCTGGTGGGGAATCCTCGGTCTTATCGGTTGGACGTATGCCGTATGTGCCGGCATCTACCTGTTTACCCGCGAGAGCCTGCGTAAAAACGCGATTGCATGGTTTGCAGTGATAGCACTCGCCGTAATCAGCCATTCCGGCCTTATCCCGGAAGAGTACGGCAGCCGTATCCTGCTGCTTCCTTTCATTCCCAGTGACTGGACGCTGCATGCATTCGGAATGTCGGGATTACTGACCTCCTTACTCATGCAACGCTACGCCGATCGCGAACACCCCGGCAAATTCATCGGTATGCTCTGCATTCTCGGCGTCGGCATGCTCATCCTTGCACTGGTTTCACATCCATACTGGATTATCTCCAAGATACAGGCTACCCCGTCCTGGCTGTTTTATTGCCTTGCCGCTTTCTTCCCGTTATTCGGCTTCTTCTATTGGCTGACCGACGTAAAGGGCAATACAAGCCGGTTCGATATAATCAAACCCGCAGGAACGGCAACGCTCACTTGCTACATTCTTCCCTATATATGGTACTCCGTTCAGCAATTAGCAGGCTGGACTTATCCGGAAGTATTGGGAAGCGGCGTACCGGGACTGCTCAAATCGCTTGTCTTCTCCATCGTCATCGTACAGTTGACCGGACTGCTGGTGAAAGGCAAGATAAAACTGAAAGTTTAAAGTACTCATCGCTATGCTGAAAATTCAAACTCCCAACGGTGAAAACAGAGTTTTGCTACACTCCTGTTGCGCTCCCTGTTCCTCTGCCATCATAGAATGCATGTTGGCAAACGGCATCCGCCCGACTGTGTTTTACTGTAATCCCAACATCTATCCGCAAGAGGAGTATGAAATAAGAAAACAGGAAGCCATTCGCTTTGTAACGTCTCAAAACCTCGATTTCATCGATGCAGATTACGACTACACCCATTGGCGGAACACAATGCTCGGACTGGAAGACGAACCGGAACGCGGCGGCCGTTGCCTGAAATGCTTTACATTACGCCTGACGGAAACGGCACGCTATGCTTCCGAACACGGCTTCTCTGTCTTTACCACTACCCTCGCGTCTTCGCGTTGGAAGAGCCTCGACCAGATAAACGAAGCGGGAAAACGGGCAGCCGCCCTTTATCCCGGTACAATCTTTTGGGAGCAGAACTGGCGGAAAGGCGGATTGCAAGACCGCCGCAACCAGCTCCTCAAAGAGTATGATTTCTATAACCAACTGTACTGCGGTTGCGAATTCAGCAGGAAGCGGTTGGAACAACCTGAAGAGAATAAGCGGGAATAAGGCATTTTTAGCAAAGGAGCATTCCAAAAACAAGTAGCCGAACCACCAATCCTAATTCGTTAGACAGTTGTCATCCTTTCGTTAGACAGCCGTCTAACGAAAGGATGACAACTGTCTAACGAACGGGAAACATCCGTCTGACGAATTAAATTCAATAAGGGCCCGGCATAACAATCCCCGCCTCAATACCTAAGTTCAGCGGCTGAGAAGGCTGTCAATCGTAAACAAGAGTCGATAAGTAGTCCTCTGCAAACATCTCGTTCGCCACTTCCAACAGAATCTCGGAAGTAAGTTGCTCGATACGCCGGAACACAGCTCCGGCCGTTTCATATTTATTGTAATGCAGGAAGGTCTTCGCCATGCCGAGGGCATTATTCTCGTTATTGTCCGAAGCCACGCCTATCTGGCCGATAAGCTGCTTTTTGGCGGCGGCAAGCTGGGAAGAAGTCATCCGGGTATCACGCAGGCGTTTCAGTTCTTTATACACAAGGCGGGTACAGAGCGCCGCGTCCTCAGGATCGCAGCCGAAATAAATGCAGAAAGTTCCGGTATCGGTGTAGGAAGTCAGGTTGGACTCTACATTATAGACCAAACCGCGCCGTTCGCGCAAGGCCACATTCAACCGGCTGTTCATGCCCGGACCGCCGAGAATGTTGTTCAGCAGGTAGAGCGCCGTACGTTTGTCTTCGTAGGCATTGTATCCCCGGCTGCCTATCATGACGTGCGCCTGGTGGGTATCTTTATGCAAAACCAGATTTTTCGGAACATACAAAGGCGGAGGCGTACGACGGGTATCGACAGCCACAGCCGGAATGTCAGCCAACAGTTTCTCCGCCCAGCACACCACTTGCCTGAAATCCATATTACCCAACACAAAGAACACCATATTGCCGGGATGATAAAAGCGGGAAGTAAAGGCGGCCGCATCTTCGCTGCGGAATTTCTTCAGCTGCTCCGGATTACCGAGAATATTGCGTCCCAGAGGGTGTCCGCGAAAGATTAAATCTTCAAAATCATCAAAAATCAGTTCCGAAGGATTATCCTCATACGACTGGATTTCGTCTATAATGACCTCTGTCTCCTTCTCAATCTCCCGTTGCGGAAACGTGGAGTGGAACACGATATCCGTCAGCAGCTCGAAAGCACGTCCGAAGTGTTCGGTAAGGAACGCGGAATAAATTACGGTTTCTTCCTTATTGGTATAAGCGTTCAAATCGCCGCCCACATTCTCCATGCGGTTCAGAATATGCCACGCTTTACGCTTCTTGGTGCCTTTAAAAATAAGATGCTCCACAAAATGCGCCATGCCCTGCTCGTTTTCGAGTTCATCGCGCGTTCCGGCATCTACCGCAAAACCACAATAAGCCACCTTCGACAAAGATGGTTCGTGGATGATGCGCAGGCCATTCGGCAATGTATGCAGATGATAGCGAGGCTGTATTTCTTCTGTTAAATTCTTCATTCTTACGTTACAAACAATTTGCGGGCACAAAAATACAATAAAACTTATTGCCGTTTATGGAAAATTACGGATATTTGCGGACTTATAATTCATAAATCAAAATTGAAACAATGATAGCATCCATTCAAGAGCTTTTGCAGAAAGAAGCGCAAGCCGTATTGAATATCCCCGTAACGGACGCATACGAAAAAGCGGTAGAACTCATCGTAGAACAAGTACACCGCAAAAAAGGGAAACTGGTAACTTCCGGCATGGGCAAGGCAGGGCAAATAGCTATGAATATTGCTACTACCTTTTGTTCGACCGGCATTCCCTCCGTCTTTCTGCATCCCAGCGAGGCACAACACGGAGACTTGGGTATTCTGCAGGAAAACGACCTGTTGCTGCTCATTTCCAATTCGGGCAAGACGCGCGAAATTGTCGAGTTGACACAATTGGCGCACAACCTGAATCCCCGGCTGAAGTTTATCGTTATTACGGGAAATCCGGACAGTCCGCTGGCGCAGGAATCGGATGTATGCCTCAGCACGGGAAGCCCCAAGGAGGTCTGCACACTGGGCATGACTCCTACCACTTCCACAACGGTAATGACCGTTATAGGCGATATTCTGGTCGTGCAGACCATGCAGAGAACCGGATTTACCATTGAAGACTACTCCAAGCGCCATCACGGCGGTTACCTCGGAGAAAAATCAAGATCATTATGCGTAAAGTAATCGGCATCGGAGAAACGATATTGGACGTCATTTTCCGTAATGAGCAACCTTCGGCTGCCGTTCCGGGCGGTTCCGTATTCAATGGAATCGTTTCATTGAGCCGTACCGGCGTTCCCGTCTGTTTCATCAGTGAGACCGGCAACGACCATGTGGGCGATATCATTCTCCGGTTCATGCGCGACAATCACATTTCCACAGACCACGTCAACGTATTTCCCGACGGGAAATCTCCCGTATCGCTCGCTTTCCTGAATGATAACAGCGACGCTGAATATATTTTCTATAAGAATTATCCCAAACAACGGCTGGATGTCATCTACCCCGAACTGGAAGAAGACGATATCGTCGTCATCGGTTCTTACTACGCGTTGAATCCGGTGCTGCGCGAGAAAGTGTTGGAGTTGCTCGACCGGGCACGCGAAAAGAAAGCCATCGTTTATTACGATCCCAATTTCCGTTCTTCCCACAAGGAAGAAGCTATAAAGCTGGCGCCGACCATCATTGAAAATCTGGAATACGCCGACATTGTACGCGGTTCGCAGGAAGACTTCTTCTATATGTACAATTTGCGCGACGCGGACAAAATATACAGAGACAAGATAAAATTCTATTGTCCCAATTTCCTGTGTACGGCAGGAGCGGAAAAGATAACGCTCCGCACCGCTTCCGTCTCCAAAGAATACGACATACCGCCGCTGAAAGCCGTGAGTACCATCGGAGCGGGTGACAACTTCAATGCGGGCATCATCTACGGCTTGCTGAAATATGACGTCCGTTACGACGACTTGAACACGGTCAGCGAAACCGGGTGGGACAAGATTATCCGTTACGGTATGGAATTCGCCGCGGAAGTCTGCAAAAGTTACAGTAATTCGGTGTCGCGCGAGTTTGCGGAGAGATATAAGTATTGACGGTTCTCTCCGATCCGTACCTAAAAATAAATTATCATTTAAAAATTATAAAAGCTTCCTGCACGCTGTATAATCTGCGGCGAAAAACTATATATTTGCTGTAAACGACATTTAGAGAGTTTACGAATTATGTACAAGAATCTGTTGAACTTGCTTGCGCTGGCAGTGTTGCTCCCTTCTTGCGGCGGCACAGCTCCACATATATCCGTTGTATGCGAAGAAAACAACGTGGGGAACTGTATCGTTAAGTGGGAAATGGCTCCCCTCATCAAAGGAAATGTGAAAGTATATGCTTCGACCGATCCTGATTTCATACCGGAAGACACTCCCGTGGCCGTAGCCGATATTTCGGACTTGAAAATGACCATCATTACAAACGACCCTACCAAACGTTACTATTACACCCTTTTGTTCGGAGATAAATATCGTGTAAAGATTGCCACGCGCAACGTCAATATCCCCGGCATACAGAACTTCCGCGATTTAGGCGGTTATCCTTCCTACCCCGGCAAAAAACAGATGCGCTGGGGAATGATTTACCGCTCAGCGGAGATAGACAGCCTTGAATATTGCTCACGCAGGGAACTCAAGAATCTCGGAATCAAAACACTTATCGACCTGCGGACTCCTTCGGAGATAGGCAGACAGTCCCCGCTGCAGAAAGGATTCAATGTCGTGCATATTCCGCTTGCTACCGGAGACATGGAAGATATACTGCAAGGAATACGGGAAGAAAAGATAAAATGCGATACCGTCTATCGTATGGTGGAACGGATGAACCGTACATTGATAGACAAATATACCAAAGAATACCGGCAGATATTCGATATTTTATTGGATAAAACCAACTATCCCGTAGTTATCCACTGCTCTTCGGGTAAAGGACGTACAGGTATCGTCTCCGCGCTGGTACTCGCCGCACTGGGTGTCAACGAGGACATAATCATGGAAGATTACCGGCTGAGCAATGACTATTTCAACATTCCGAGAGCCTCGAAATACGCCTATCAACTTCCTACGCGCTCGCAGGAAGCCATCACCACCCTGTTTTCGGCGCGTGAAGACTTCCTGAATGCCGCCAAAGACGAGGCGGAGCGGAAATACGGCGACATGGATACTTATCTGCAAAAAGGCATCGGACTGAGCAAGGACGAAATAAAGAGGCTACGGAGTATTTTGCTCAGTGATTAGTGATTAATCGCCAAAAAACTCTTATCTTTGCACCGAATGCGAAGATAAGCTGCGCCTCGGCATAAAAAATAAACGAGTTTATTTTATTCTGCTCTCGGCTTGCATTATCTTTGCACCGAAATATAAAGATATACAAAGATTTAATGAAGACATTTGAAGAGCTCGGTGTGTCGCCGGAGATACGCCGCGCCATTGAAGAAATGGGATATGCGTGTCCCATGCCGGTACAAGAGGAAGTAATCCCTTACCTTTTGGGAGAAAATAATGATGTAGTAGCACTGGCACAAACAGGAACAGGAAAGACCGCGGCGTTCGGTCTGCCGCTTATACAGCAAATTAACGTTAACAACAGAATTCCCCAATCACTCATTCTTTGCCCTACCCGCGAACTTTGTTTGCAGATTGCGGGCGACTTGAATGATTATTCCAAATACATCGACGGCCTGCGGGTACTGCCCGTATACGGAGGTTCATCCATCGAGAGCCAGATACGCGCCCTGAAACGGGGAGTACATATCATCGTAGCCACTCCCGGACGCCTGCTCGACCTTATGGAGCGCAAAACCGTCTCCCTCTCCACCATACAGAATGTAGTTATGGACGAGGCGGACGAGATGCTGAACATGGGATTCACGGACAGCATCAACGCCATTCTGGCAGACGTGCCCCAAGAGCGCAACACGCTGCTGTTTTCCGCTACCATGAGCCCCGAAATAGCACGTATTTCCAAAAAATACCTGCACAACGCCAAGGAAATCACCATCGGACGCAAGAATGAAGGCACAAACAACGTGAAACACGTGGTTTTCACCGTTCATGCCAAAGATAAATACGCCGCTCTGAAACGTATCGTGGATTATTATCCGCAGATATACGGTATCATTTTCTGCCGTACCCGTAAGGAAACACAGGAAATCGCCGACAAACTGATGCAGGAAGGTTACAACGCCGACGCTTTGCACGGCGAACTGAGCCAGGCGCAGCGCGATGCCGTCATGCAGAAGTTCCGCATACGCAACCTGCAACTGTTGGTAGCCACCGATGTAGCCGCACGCGGCTTGGACGTTGACGACCTTACCCATGTCATCAATTACGGCCTGCCCGATGATACGGAAAGCTACACGCACCGCAGCGGACGTACGGGACGCGCCGGAAAAACAGGTACATCCATCGCCATCATCAACCTGCGTGAAAAAGGCAAGATGCGTGAAATAGAACGCATTATCGGCAAGAAATTCATTCAGGGAGAAATGCCTACCGGCAAGCAAATCTGTGAGAAGCAGCTTTTGAAGGTTATTGACGAACTTGAGAAAGTAAAAGTAAATGAGGATGAAATCTGTGATTTCATGCCCGACATTTACCGCAAGCTGGACTGGTTGAGTAAAGAAGACCTGATTAAACGCATGGTTTCTCTCGAATTCAACCGTTTTCTGGACTACTATCGCGACCGTGAGGAAATAGAGATCGCCACCGGCAGCGAACGCAGCGCAAAAAGCGGCGAACGCGGTAGCAGCGCCCGTCAGGCAGCGCCGGGCTTTAAACGCCTGTTCATCAATCTCGGCAAAATGGACAATTTCTTCCCGAATGAGCTGATCAGCCTTCTAAACAGCAATACCCGCGGACGTGTCGAACTGGGGCGTATTGACCTGATGCAAAAGTTCTCTTTCTTCGAGGTGGAAGAAAAAGAAGCCAACAACGTCGTGAAAGCCTTGAACCGCGCCAACTGGAACGGCCGTAAGGTTTCCGTAGAAATTGCGGGAGAGGAAGGAAAGGACGCTCCCAAGGGAAAACGCAGAGCCGAAGGCGGCAACTATGGCAAAAAGGAGTTTGACGGCAAAAAACGCGGCTATAAGGATGACCGCCGCAGCGAACCTGCCGGCAAGCGCAAGGACAAAGCCGAATATGCAGCTACCGACAAGAAGAAAAAGGACAAACCCAGTCGCGAAGAGCGCGGGTACACCAAGGCGCGCGGCAAAAAAGACGATTGGAAACAGTTCTTCCAGGGCAATAACGAGTTTAAAGATTCAGAACCCGACTTCAGCGAAGAAGGCTGGGCAAGGCGGATACCCAAAAAGAAATAGATAAGCGGCGTGAATAAGGTCAACGGTTTTTTATACGGGCTGTTATCTTCCGCGAGCTTCGGATTGATTCCGTTGTTCACGATTCCTGCCATGCAGCAAGGAATGGGTTTCTGGTCTATCCTGCTATACCGCTTTCTTTTCGCCATGCTGGCATTGGCGGGCATATTGCTGCTCGACAAGCAATCTTTCCGCATCCGCCGTAAAGAGATATTGCCGCTTCTGTTGCTGGCGTGCCTTTACGACAGTTCCGCCGTTTTCCTCTTTTGGGGATATCAGTTCATGTCGAGCGGTGTGGCTACCACCCTTCATTTCATGTATCCGGTGCTGACCACGCTCATCATGATGATTTTCTTCCATGAGAAAAAG
This sequence comes from Bacteroides clarus, assembly GCF_015555825.1. Lineage (NCBI taxonomy): Bacteria > Pseudomonadati > Bacteroidota > Bacteroidia > Bacteroidales > Bacteroidaceae > Bacteroides > Bacteroides clarus. The sequence goes on from NZ_JADNLF010000001.1 coordinate 8,887, forward strand.
TCTTTGTGGCGCATAGCGGCTATCGCGCTTGCGGTAGCCGGTGTATTCTTCCTGTCCGGCGGAGATAGCACGGGAAGCGTCACCGGACTCGGCATATTCATTGTTTTGCTTTCTGCGCTGGGATATGCGTTGTACCTGGTAACGGTAAGCCAACTGAAAAATCTTGAAATGAAAGGGCTTAAAATGACGTTTTACGTCTTTTTATTCGGCGGTATCCTGCTGTTCATAGGGACAGAAGCTTCCGGCATAGGATTGCAGGCCATTCCGGACCGCACCACATTAGGCAATCTGGTGATGCTGGCATTGGTACCTACCGTAATATCCAATCTCGCACTGGTACGCGCCATCAAAAACATAGGCTCCACACTGACATCCGTATTGGGGGCCATGGAGCCTGTAACGGCGGTATGCGTCGGCATTACCATTTTCGGAGAGCCGCTTACCCGAAGCATAGCACTGGGTATTCTGCTCATTATCTCAGCCGTAACCGTCATTATTCTGAAAAGATGATAAGTGACAGAGCGATAAAATGGTAAAATTATAGGGTGATAAAGCAATGTGTCATCACCTTATCACCCTATCGTCTTATTACTTTTTATCTCTTATTTCGCACAGCTCTTAGTGCTGAAAGCAACGAGCATCCAGACCATTTTTTCCTGCTCTTTCAAGTAACCGGTCATTAAGTCGGCAGTGGCATCATCACCGGCTTCATTGGCCAGTTCAATCACTTTTCTTTCTTCACCGATAAGATAGCTGTAAGTTTCGAGGATATGGTCAACAGCCTCACCGCCACAAGTAATACCGGAGATTTCCTTCACCTTGGCAACCTTGAGATATTCGCTGAATTTGTTTTCGGGCGTACCGCCTAACATCAGGATACGTTCTGCGATTTCGTCCACTTTCTCCGCGGCATCATTGTACATATCTTCAAATTTGCCGTGCAACACGAAGAACCCATGTCCTTTAATATCCCAATGGAAACCGCGTAAGTTGGTGTAATGTACCTGGAAGTCCGCCAATAACCGATGTAATGCCGATACTACGTCAGCAACCTTATTTTCATTCAAATGTAAGTAATCTAAAGTCTTCATAATCTTTCTATTTTAAAAGTTCATACTATTTTTCTTTGTTTCCGTTGCAAAGATAAGCGGCAAATAAATGCTTGTCAAACAGATAATTTCTATCTTTGCATAGAACGATTCTATATACAACATTCAAAAGCCCTGTTTACCATGACTTTACAACAACTGGAATATATACTCGCCGTCAATCAGTTCCGTCATTTCGCCAAAGCCGCCGAATATTGCCGGGTTACACAGCCCACCTTGAGCGCCATGATTCAAAAGCTGGAAGAAGAGCTGGACACTAAGATTTTTGACCGCAGCCAGCAACCTGTATGCCCTACTCCCATCGGCGTTCACATCATAGAACAAGCTCAGAATGTGTTAGTTCAGACAAATCGCATAAAAAACATCATAGAAGAAGAAAAACATTCACTCTGCGGAGTTTTCAAACTGGGCATTCTTCCCACCATAGCTCCCTACCTACTGCCGCGCTTCTTTCCACAACTAATGAAAAAATATCCGCAGCTCGACATCAGAGTGGTCGAGATGAAGACAAACGATATCAAAAAGTCGCTGCAAACGGGAGACATAGATGCCGGAATCGTAGCCGGCCTGGCGGGAATGGAAGAATTCCAACAAACACCGCTATTCTACGAGCAGTTCTACACTTATATTGCGCGGGAGAACCGCCTTTTCAGCAATGAAGTAATACGGACTTCCGACTTAACGGGAGAACAACTTTGGCTGCTGGATGAGGGACACTGCTTTCGCGACCAGTTGGAGCGTTTCTGCCAGCTGAAGGCAGCCCGCGCCAGTCAGTTAGCCTATCATCTGGGCAGCATGGAAACCTTTATGCGCATGGTAGAAAGCGGTAAGGGCATCACTTTCATTCCCGAACTGGCTGTCTTGCAACTGGACGGCACGCAAAAAGAACTGGTACGCCCTTTTGCCATTCCCTGTCCTACCCGGCAAATTATCATGCTGACCAACCGTAGTTTTATCCGTAACACGCTTTTAAAAACGATTACCCAAGAGATAACAGCCGCAGTACCTAAAGAAATGCTCTCCCTGAAAGCCACCCAGGTACTCGTATAGATTTTGTCTATCGGCTCATAAAACTTTTCAATCGGATTTTTTGTTCTACCGGAGAAAAATGCTATATTTTTGCATCTGTAAAACAAAAAACCAAACCTTTTAAAAAGTATGATTATGGAACCGATTATCAACTCCCAACTCCCTGAATTCAAAGTTCAGGCTTTCCAAAACGGAAGTTTTAAAACAGTGACTAACGAAGATGTAAAAGGCAAATGGGCCATTTTCTTCTTCTATCCGGCAGACTTTACGTTTGTATGTCCTACCGAACTGGTAGATATTGCAGAAAAATACGACCAATTCCAAGCCATGGGTGTAGAGGTTTATTCTGTAAGCACAGACTCTCACTTTGTACATAAAGCGTGGCACGATGCTTCCGAAAGCATCCGCAAGATTAAATATCCGATGTTGGCAGACCCGACAGGTACATTGAGCCGTGCATTCGGTGTGATGATTGAAGAAGAAGGTATGGCTTATCGCGGTACATTCCTCGTAAATCCCGAAGGAAAAATCAAGATTGCCGAAATTCAGGACAACAACATCGGACGTAATGCGGATGAACTGCTTCGTAAAGTGGAAGCTGCGCAATTCGTAGCCACTCACGACGGTGAAGTCTGTCCGGCCAAATGGAAGAAAGGCGGTGCAACGCTGAAGCCAAGCATCGATTTAGTCGGTAAGATTTAATCGTACCCCCATACGATAGACATTGCCATATAAAGACTATCTCTATTTCTTCCTTGCAAAAGTAAAAGAAATGAGATAGTCTTTTTTTATACTCCAACATTTAAAACCCGCATTATCATGTTAGAAGCAAATATATTAGACCAAGTGCGGAGCATTTTCCAACCATTGGAAGCCCGCTATACTTTTCACATCACTTGTAACCCGGAACATGAGCAGGCCGGTGAAATGATTGATTTTCTGAATGACATAGCGAGTTGTTCCGACAAGCTGTCCTGTGAGGTGACCGAAACCGACGAGCCCAAACTGGAGTTTACGCTCCTGAAAGAGGAAAAGGAAACCGGGATAAGATTCCGTGCCATTCCGGGTGGACATGAGTTCAGCTCTCTTCTTCTTGCCGTACTAAACGCCGATGGAAAGGGCAAAAATCTTCCGGATGAAGGTATCAGCCGACGCATCAAGGCCTTGCAGGGACCAATCCGTCTGCAAACCTATGTATCGCTGACCTGTACCAACTGTCCGGACATCGTGCAGGCACTCAATGTCGTAGCGCTACTGAATCCCCATATCACCCATGATACAATAGACGGAGCCGTCTTTCAGGAAGAAGCGGATACGCTGAAAATACAAGCCGTACCGTCCGTTTACGCCAATGGGAAACCGCTTCATGTGGGACGCGGCTCTTTAGGGGAACTACTGAAAAAGCTGGAAGATACTTTCGGAAGCCTGCCGCAAGATAATGCAGCGCCCACCTTAAGGGGGTTCGATACGCTGGTCTTAGGCGGAGGTCCCGCCGGAGTTTCAGCAGCCATTTATTCCGCCCGCAAAGGATTGCGCGTAGCCATTATCGCCGAGAGAATAGGCGGACAGGTAAAAGAAACCGTAGGCATCGAGAATCTTATCTCCGTACCTCAGACAACAGGTTCACAGCTTGCCGATGCACTCAGGACGCATATGGGACATTATCCGATAGAGATTTTTGAAGACCGGAAAATTGAGAAAGCAGAACTTCAAGGTAAAGAGAAAAAGGTTTTCTCCGGTGGCGGAGAAACGTTCACAGCTCCTGCGGTAATCATTGCCACAGGCGCAAGCTGGCGCAAACTGAATGTAGAGGGGGAAGCCGAATATATAGGACGCGGCGTAGCCTTTTGTCCGCATTGTGACGGTCCTTTCTACCAAGGTAAGCATGTAGCCGTCATAGGCGGCGGAAACTCCGGCATAGAGGCCGCTATTGACCTGGCGGGAATCTGCAGGAAAGTTACCGTTTTCGAGTTTGCCGATACGCTAAAAGCCGACCAGGTGTTGCAGGAAAAAGCCGGAAGTCTTCCCAACGTGGAGATATTCACTTCTTCACAGACTACCCAGGTATTAGGTGACGGAGAGAAAGTAACCGGCATCCGCGTTAAAGACCGCATCACCGACGAAGAACGAGACTATCCTTTGGACGGCATCTTCGTACAAATCGGTCTGGCAGCCAACAGCGCACCTTTCCGGGACACATTGGAAACGACGCCGATCGGTGAAATCAAGACAGACTCGTTCTGCCGTACTGCACTCCCGGGTGTTTATGCAGCCGGAGACGTGTCCGACGTACCCTACAAACAGATTGTCATAGCCATGGGTGAAGGAGCCAAAGCGGCATTGTCCGCCTTTGACGACCGCATCAGGGGGATAGCATAACCGGCTATTTCCCGGAAGCTATTTTCAGCTCCCGTATCAAATTTCCGGCTTTACCGTATTTCTCTATCATGAACAAGATGTAGCGTACATCGACTCCGATGCAACGCTGCATCTTCGGTTCATAGAGTATATCACTGCTCATCGCTTCCCAATTGCCGTCAAAAGCCAGTCCGAGAAGTTCGCCTTTCGCATTGAACATGGCGCTTCCCGAATTTCCGCCGGTTATATCGTTATTGGAGATAAAGCAAACATTCATTTCTCCCTTTTCATCGGCATATCTGCCAAAATCACGATTGGAGAGCAAAGAAAGAAGTTCCGGCTGCACCTCAAAATCCACATCGCCCGCATGGGCCTTCGCCTTTTCAAGAATACCTTTGGTCGTTGTATAATAATCGTATTCAGCACCGTCAAACGGAGTATATCCGCATACCGTACCGAAGCTTAAACGCATGGTAGAATTGGCGTCCGGATAGAAATTACGGGACGAATACATTCTACGTACGGCGGCATTCAGCAAACGTTCATTACGGGCAATATTCATGGAGGGTTCTCTCGTCTGCATGTTGATTTCAAACATCTTGCCAATCAAGTCGATACCCAGGCTTATGGCAGGGTCGTCATAGATGTGATACGTGGTATCCCGCTCCAAAAAGCGTTTTAATCCGCGAGGGGTAGTCAATTCCGAAGCGGCGTACAGACTATCTACATAAGCCTTGTCATTACCGCCGCACCGGGTGGCAATCGTACCGTAAAAATCCGGTAAATAGGTGGAATCTACTTTGGAACGATATTCTTTCAGCATAGCCGTAAAAACCTCCTTGTCTATTTCCAAATCCAGATTGGCATATTTTTCCACAATCGCTTTCAGATTGGCTACAACTGTTTTCTGTTCCCCTTCGAAATCAAAATTCAAAATGGATAACGCCAATTGTACCAGCTCGGGACCATTCAGGAAAGATTCGGCAAAATAAGCCAGTGCATGATTGGCTTCACGGGCATTTTTATAGTCCAGTTCCAAATCAGGAAACAACCGCAACAGCTTCTCACGCTCTTCAGGCGTCTGTTGTATCCAACGGCGCAGTTCCTGCTCCATTGCACGTTTCTTTTCCAAAATATGCAGTTTCCGGATAGCACGGTTCACTCCGATACTGTTCTTCCAGTAATTGGAACTCTCGTCATATTTGGAAGCATACTTTATGCGGATACTGTCTCTCCTATCCATTTCGCGTTTCCAAATAGCCTGCTTGATACCCCGGACATCTATTTGCGCCTGATTATCATTATTCATCATCTCTTCGATACCAAACGAAGAGAGATAACGCTCCGTTCTGCCCGGATAGCCCAATGTCATGCAGAAAGAACCTTCTTTATATCCGTCCAGAGAAATCGGCGCTACGTATTCGGGATGATAAGGGACATTTTCCGGCGAATAATCCGCCGGGCGGTTATTCTTATCGGCATAGATACGAAATACGCAGAAATCGCCCGTATGACGCGGCCATACCCAATTATCCGTGTCCCAACCGAATTTACCTACCGAAGAAGGCGGCGCAAACACCAGCCGGACATCGTTATAGTCGCGATAAGTGGATAACCAGAATTCGTTGCCGCCATAGTACGCATCTACGATTCCTACCAGAGTAGAGTCTTTATGCGCCACTTCTTCACTGATGGCAAACATCACCGAATCCACCGCACCGGCACGTTCCGATTCGGTCATCTCAGGCTTTACCGCACCAAGCACCCGCTTCGTAACATCTTCCGTCCGCAACAAAAAACGGACATAAAGTTCCGGATTCGGCAATTCCTCGCTGCGGTTATGCGCAACAAAGCCGTCTTTCAGATAATCATGCTCCACAGAAGAATGTTGCTGGACACAGCTGAAACCGCAATGATGATTCGTAAATACCAATCCGTCTTCCGACACGACCACTCCCGAACAAAAACCGCCGAAACTGACTACGGCATCCTTCAACGAGGGACGTTTGGAACTGTACAGCTTATCCGCCGGCATTTGCAAACCGAGCTCTTTCATCGTACGGCGTGTCTGCTTATTCAGATTACCCAACATCCACATGCCCTCATCTGCCTGTACAGCCAATGTGAGAAAGCAACAAACGGTTATAATTACGAATCTCAATCTCATTTTATTCTTTACTTTATTATTTTTGCAGTCTGTCATTCAGTTATCCGGATATTATTCGGCAATCAGCCTCAACTGCTTGGAACCGATGCGCGCTTTCAGCCATTCGGTTATTTTCTCCTTTTCATGAGTATCCGGATGCCTGCCGAATCTCAAGACAGCAAGTGTAACGGTATCTATCCGTACCGAATCGACCGTCAGTTCAAGCGCATGAGAAATAGAAACCGACTTAACGGAAGGATAAAGTACCTTCAACTCAGGGATAATCTTCTTACCCAATTCATCGTATTTCCGGTACTGTTCCAGATTTTTTTCCAACGAAGATATTTGTTGTTTCTGCTCCACCAGACGTTGTTCGCTGTTCTTATAGAAATCTTCCATCACCATGGCGCGAATAGAAGAAATGTCTACCGCCTCGTTATTCATACCTTGAAGCACAACCAGTTTGGTGTTTTCCAACTTATACTCTTTCATTTTACTACGGGCTATGGCAATAGAAGCTTCCGGCACTTCCTGACCTATCAAGACCACGCGTATCTCATGATGCTTACCTTCATGGTGGATTTTCTTATCCAATACCTGTGTATTCTCAAAGGCAAGCTGTTCGTTGACAAAACGGTTGGCTGCGCTTTCAAAGAAAGTGTCCTGAATAATCCCTACCGTAAGGTACACAGCGGGACACATCGTAAGAACGGCTATCAGCACAATATATTTCCGTACCTTCTTTTCACGGTTCTTGTCTACAAACTCTTTGCGCTGGAAGTGCATTACCCGTACGCCGATAAAAGTAGCCAAACTGATAAATACGGAGTTAATGAAATAAAGGTAGAATGCACCGAGGAAATAAATCAGGTTACCCGTTGCCAGCCCATAACCTGCCGTACACAGCGGCGGCATCAACGCCGTAGCAATGGCAACACCCGGAATTACATTACCCTTCTCTTTTGTGGAGAGCGCCACTACCCCCGCAAGACCACCCATTAATGCGATGAATACGTCATAAATCGTAGGTGAAGTACGCGCCAGCAACTCCGACTGTCCTTCGGCAACAGGGCTGACCAAGAAGAAGACGGTAGCTGTGGTGACACTGAACAGCGTAGTTATCAAGAAGCTTTTCAGTGAGCGTTTCATCAATTCGAAATCATTCAGACCGACTGAAAGTCCCACACCCATGATAGGTCCCATCAACGGCGAGATAAGCATCGCACCGATAATTACAGCGGTAGAATTGACATTCAGACCGAGTGAAGCCATAAAGATGGCAAATATCAGAATCCACAAATTGGCTCCCTTAAATTCAACACCCTTACGGATGGAATCCACCGTTTCGAGTTCGTTGTCTTTATCTTTGCGTAAATCGAGATACTCTCTCAGAAAGTTCTTGATGGCGAATGTGTTTCTGTTAGGATTGACCGGCTGTTCCATAAGATAAATTTATTTTCGGATAAAACGATTGATAACAGGTATTTGATTAAGCGGTAAATCACGCTTTACAATATAAGCTATAAACACACATAATAACAGCGTACGGAACGCCATACGCAGGTAAATATTTTCAATAGCCACATATTCCGCAGCTACATAAAGCACCGCAGCCAACAACACGTAACGCCCTATCGACTTTAAATCATATTGAATCGGGTACTTCTTCTGACCGACAAAATAAGAGAGCAGCATTGCGACACCATAGCCCGTAAACCCTGCCCATGCACAAGCCATATAACTGAACCTCGGAATTAAAAGGATATTCATCACCACCAAAATCGTGCAACCTATCAAGGAGAAATAAGCCCCCCAACGCGTTTCATCAATCAGCTTATACCAGAAAGAGAGATTAAAATAAATTCCCATAAAGATTTCCGCAGCCATTACGATAGGCACAACACGTAAACCGGGCCAATAGTCACGCCCGATAATGTACCGGAGAATATCCAGATAGAACATCACCGACAGAAAAGCGACCAGCGTAAAAATAATAAAGAACTTCATGGCTTGCGCATACACCTGCTTATTATCCTTATCACGACTTTTACCGAACACAAAAGGCTCGTAGGCATAACGGAAAGCCTGTGTCAGCATCGCCATCACCATTGCAATCTTACTGGCGGCTCCATAGATACCGAGCTGTACGGTGGCTTCCGCCTCGTCAGGATACACAAAAGGAAAGATAATCTTGTCCGCCACCTGATTCAGAATACCCGCAATGCCCAACACCAACAGCGGCAGGCTGTAAGCAAGCATCCGCCGCAACAGCTTTTTGTCCAGCACATAAGCGAAGCCACGCAATTCGGGTATCATGCAAAGCATAATGGTAGAGGTGCATACAAGGTTGAAAAGGAAAGCATATGCTACATCATCGCCTTTCATCCAGACATAATAAATCAAGTTCAAGGCTATGTTCAGGAAAATAAACAACAGCTTGAGCGCCGCAAACTTAATGGGACGTTTCTTATAACGCAAATAAGCAAAAGGAATACTTTGAATGGCATCCATTGCCACTACAATCATCATCATTCCCACATACCAGGAATGCTCTCCGTACTCCAGCCAGTTGGCGATAGGTTGGAGAAACAACAGCCCCAGAGCAAGGAATGTCAGCGCACCGATACCCACACTGAGTAAGGTAGTGGAATACACGCGCATCGGGTCATCTTCTCCTTTATTGGCAAAGCGGAAAAAGCCCGTTTCCATACCGCACGTCAGCAGCACCAGCAACAAAGCCACCCATGCATAAATATTCGTCACGACTCCATAGCCTCCCGACTGCGCAGACAAGGCCATAGTATATACGGGTACTAACAAGTAGTTAAGGAAACGCCCCACAATACTGCTCAACCCATAAATGGCAGTTTCTTTTGCCAATGATTTTAATCCAGCCACGTTATTCTTTATTTTATGGCAAGCGGTGCATTACGGAAAAACCCGGATGAACTACTTGTCATTTATAAACAACTTTAAACGGAAGTACCTGAAATACCGCTCCGGCAGCATTCACCAATTCCAGTTTATATTCTATCACATGTCCTTCACCCGCCTCTGCCAGCTCATCAAGTACTGTTGGTGGAAGCAGCTCGTTCAGGTAGATTTCACCCCTATTCAACCGAAAAAAGCGTACCTGTTTGTCGGTATCCACCACTGCCAGCCCGGAAGGATTGTACTTACTCAATATACTGCCATAATATTCTTCACGAGCCTTTGTTTCCATACGTGCAGACTTATAATTCAGCACGTATCCATCGGGAGCCACAAGTTCTTTGCTCTTATCGAGTATCAGCTCTGTATAAGTAAAGTCGTAGATATCTGTTCCTGTCGGCTCCAATTCTTCATCTGTGGAAAAAAGCCAGAATCTTCTATGTTTCAATATATCGGATACGGTTATCGTAGCGCTGCTTTTCAGCAGCTTCACTTTTACGTGGTTATCGTCACATGTAATACTGCATGTCCCCTCATTTAAGGCTTTGACAATATACGCTCCGTTACTTTCCAATACATCAAATTCAAACTCTTTGCCATTGACAAATACATTTTCTTCGGTTACCGAAATTACCAAATCTTTCAAGTTCGATAAATCTACCGGATAAGACTCCCGGCACTCTGCCAACTCTTGTTCCGTCATTCTCTTGTAAGTGACATATCCGTAAACCTTGATTCCATCTGCACGTACTCCCAGATACTCCACAACTTTCAGTAAATCCTTGTCCACAGACAATATCTGCCATATCATGTGCTGATTATTAACAACCACGCGATTCGCATCGATATACTTATATGCGGAAGTTCTGAATCCGTTGACAGGATAGGCGTCCACATGCATGAAAGTCTTAAGCGAGGCCGCACTCTCGAAATAATAATAAGAAGGGCCTGCCCCGTCCAAACCGGCATAGTATTCCTCTTTCAGGCATTCGCCATTTTCCTTTATTTCATGAGTACTTACATGCTTCCAACCGTAGCCTACCACAGTTTCCTCAAAACTCTCTTGGGAAATGGTGCTTACGGACGGGTAATAGCATGTCCCGTCTTCACCGAACTTAAATACAGGATATTCATTATCGTCCCCACAGGATGAACAGACAACCAGTCCCAAAAGCATCCCCAATACTCTCCAAATCCTAACGTTCGCCATATATAATATATCAATTACCTAAGAAACGTAAACATCTTAGCTTTCTTTCTCACTCATTATCAAATAACGTCTTTTGGCTGCTGTAAAGGCTGCGTCCTAAATGTTTATAGGCCAGTTCCGTTACTTCACGGCCGCGAGGAGTACGCTTCAGGAAACCTTCCTTTATCAGGAACGGTTCATAAACCTCTTCGATGGTGCCTGCATCTTCACCCAAAGCCGTAGCAATAGTCGTCAGACCTACCGGACCGCCTTTGAATTTATCGATAATCGTACAAAGTATCTTATTGTCTATCTCATCCAAACCGTACTTGTCAATGTTGAGCGCCTCGAGCGCAAAATTAGCGATTTCCGTATCGATACTGCCCGAACCTTTCACTTGTGCAAAGTCTCTTACACGACGCAGCAAAGCATTGGCAATACGCGGCGTACCCCGGCTTCGGCCTGCGATTTCCGAAGCAGCCCTTGTGGAACAGGGTACGTCCAATATGTTTGCCGAACGGCGGATGATGCCGCCCAACACATCATCGTCATAATATTCCAAATGAAGATTGATACCGAAACGGGCACGTAGCGGAGCTGTCAGCAAACCGCTACGAGTGGTAGCGCCCACCAAAGTAAACGGATTCAAATCAATCTGTATGCTTCGCGCCGACGGACCTTTATCTATCATGATATCAATACGGTAATCTTCCATAGCCGAGTACAGATACTCTTCCACTACGGGGCTCAACCGATGTATTTCATCAATGAAAAGCACATCGTTCGGTTCCAGACTGGTGAGGACACCTGCCAAATCGCCCGGCTTGTCGAGTACCGGACCGGAAGTAATCTTGAAACCCACCCCCAATTCGTTGGCTATAATGTTGGAAAGCGTAGTTTTTCCCAATCCGGGAGGGCCATGCAGCAATACATGATCCAAGGCTTCTCCTCTGAGACGGGCGGCCTTCACGAAAATACGCAAATTATCAACGACCTTATCCTGTCCGCTGAAATCCTCAAAGTTCAGAGGGCGGAGAGCATTCTCAAAATCACGCTCTTTGCTGGTCAGTTGATGCTCGCGTATGTTAAAATCTTCTTGTTCCATTCAAAATCAGTATATATAGCGACAAAGATAAAGAAATCTTTCAACGTTTCATAAACTCCTTCCTTTCTTCTTCCGGGAATTTCTCTATGGCATAGCGCAACATCGTACGTGGCATCACCTTACAATGTTTCTCGAGAAACTGCACCAGCAAGTCCTTATCTCTCTTTCCCATTTCACGCAGCATCCAACCTACCGCTTTCCTCATCAAATCGTGCGGATGATGCAACAACCGCTCCGAAAGGGCCAGAATATCGGCGAAATCACCGTTCTTGATAAGCGTGTAAGTAGAAACCACCGCAATACGTTGCTCCCAAAGCAATCCACTGTCCGCCAAGCGATAAAGGTCTTCTCGGGATTTATCTTTCAGATATTCCCCCACAATGCCCGGAGCAGACAAGTCTACCAAATCCCAATTATTGATACGGTCCGTCTGCGACAGATAGAAATCATAAATAAGTTTTCTGTCCTTGTCATCGCCTTTCCTGAAGCGCTCTACCAACATCAGCAAAGCGCAAAGCCGACACTCGTGCCACTGACTTTGCAACAGCTCCGCCATCACATCAAAAGGAGCGTCCTTGTATTGTTTTGCCACCGTACGGGTATTCGGAACCACTACACCCAGAAATTTATCCCCCTCACCGTACTGCCCCTTTCCCGTCTTGAAAAAACGGGGAAGATATTCTCTTTTCACCGGATCGGCATACGCCTCCAATTCTCTCCGGATATCTGCAACAGTAACCGCTACTTCTTCCGTTGAAATCGGATTATTTTGCAATGCATCTTCCGATAGGATTTTCCTTTTTCTCATTACTCTGCCTTTGATTTACATGTACTTGAATTGCTTTGCCAACGGACAAAAATACGATAAATCTATAGAAACTATGAAAAGTTATCTTTAATTTTGCAACAGATATGCTTAGTTATTAAAAACGGAACAATATGCATAAAGTGTCTTTAGGAACCGCCTGCCTCCTTTTTTCCATACTGTCTTTACATGCGCAATCCCCGCTTGAAAAAGGATTGCAAAGCATCAACCGTACTTCCGCAGAAGCAATCGTGGAATTTCTGGCCGATGATGAACTGCAAGGACGTGAAGCAGGTATGCACGGTTCGCGAGTAGCGGCCCGCTATATCGTATCCCGTCTGAAACAAGACGGCATCCGCCCTTTGGATGAAAACGGCTATTATCAGTCTTTTGAGGCATGCAGCAGGGAAAGACAACAACGCGGGCGCTGGCAGGTACACCTCGACTCCGTTGCAATCCTCAAGCAAGGCACACACCGTTCGCTGAAAATGAATAATGTACTAGCGTACATTCCCGGCAGACGCAGCGATGAATATGTCATTATAGGCGCTCACTTCGACCACTTAGGTGTGGACGAAACATTGGCTAATGACAAGATATATAACGGTGCGGACGATAACGCTTCCGGGGTTTCCGCCGTATTACAGATAGCACATGCGTTTATCCTCAGCGGACAAAAGCCACTGAGAAACGTCATCTTCGCTTTTTGGGACGGAGAAGAAAAGGGATTACTCGGCTCAAAATATTTCGTACAGCATTGTCCGTTCCTTAAACAGGTAAAGAGCTATCTCAACTTCGACATGATAGGACGTAACAACAAGCCCGAACGACCGCAGCATGTGGTCTACTTCTACACAGCCGCCCATCCCGCTTTCAGCGATTGGCTTAAACAGGATATCGCCCGCTACAACTTGCAACTGCAGCCCGACTACCGTTCTTGGGACAATCCTGTAAGTGGAAGTGACAATGCCTCGTTCGCCCTGTCCGGCATTCCTATCATCTGGTATCATACCGACGGTCATCCCGACTATCATCAGCCATCGGACCATGCCGCATCGCTAAACTGGGAGAAAATTGTAGAAATAACCAAGGCATCCTTCCTCAATGCATGGAATCTTGCCAACGAAAGTAACTATTAACATTTAAGAAAAAGGGTAAGGACACATGGTTTTAAATTACATCTGGGTAGCATTTTTCGTAATCGCTTTCATTGTAGCACTCTGCAAGCTCCTGTTCATGGGAGATACGGATATATTTACGGAACTTGTCAACTCTACATTCGACTCCTCCAAGACAGCATTCGAAATATCGTTGGGACTGACCGGTATTCTGTCCTTATGGCTGGGTATCATGAAAATCGGTGAAAACAGCGGTATGATAAACGCGCTTTCACGCTGGTTGAGCCCTGTGTTCTGCCGTCTTTTTCCGGAAATACCCAAAGGGCACCCTGCCATGGGTTCTATCTTCATGAATCTTTCCGCCAACATGCTGGGATTGGACAACGCCGCCACTCCCATGGGATTGAAAGCCATGAAAGAACTTCAAGAACTGAATCCGAAGAAAGACACCGCTACCAACCCGATGATTATGTTTCTTGTAATGAACACGTCCGGACTGATACTGATACCCGTCAGCATCATGATGTACCGCTCGCAAATGGGCGCCGCACAGCCTACGGACATTTTCATTCCCACACTGATTACGACCGCTATCTCTACTATTGTCGGTGTAGCCGCCGTCAGCATTGCACAACGGATAAACCTACTGAACAAACCTATTCTTATTCTGATCGGTTGCATCAGCCTGTTCTTTTCCGGACTTATTTACTTATTTACCCAAATAAGCCGCGAAGAAATGGGGATTTACTCCACGCTGGTTGCCAACATCATACTCTTTTCCATCATCCTTCTTTTTATCTTGTGGGGATTATGGAAGAAGATTAATGTGTACGACGCTTTTATAGAAGGAGCCAAAGAAGGATTTACAACTGCCATACGTATCATCCCCTATCTGGTAGCTTTCCTCGTTGGAATCGCCGTTTTCCGTACTTCGGGGGCAATGGATATAATAGTAAACGGCATCGGTTACGTCATCGGATTATTCGGAGCGGATACCAGCTTTGTAGGTGCGCTGCCTACCGCATTGATGAAATCATTAAGCGGCAGCGGAGCCAACGGATTGATGATCGACACAATGAAACAATACGGCACCGATTCTTTTGTCGGCCGTATGAGTTGCGTGGCACGCGGCGCTTCGGATACTACTTTCTACATCCTTGCCGTTTATTTCGGCAGTGTAGGTATCACAAAAACCCGTAATGCTGTTACCTGCGGCCTGATAGCGGACTTTTCCGGTATCATTGCCGCTATTATCATCAGTTATATGTTCTTCTTTTAAAAACAGGAAATTGAAAAGGGACACAAAGATACAGGGAAGAAAATTGAAAAAAGCGAAGGAGTTTTTCCGTATCTCGATATCTTTGCAGTTCTGTATTCAATATAAATAAATGCAACAATATGATAAGTTATCAGACAGACGGTGTTGAAATGCCCGCAATCAAGAAACGTGAAACTACGGAATGGATTAAGGCCGTGGCCGCCACTTATGAAAAAAGAGTCGGTGAGATTGCCTATATCTTCTGCTCGGACGAGAAAATCCTTGAAGTAAACCGCCGGTATCTCCAACACGATTATTACACGGACATCATCACCTTTGACTATTGCAAAGGTAATCGCCTGAGCGGTGATCTTTTTATCAGCCTCGACACGGTACGTACCAATGCCGAACAGTTTGCCGGCAATGATTATGAACGGGAACTATATCGTGTCATTATTCACGGCATCCTGCACCTATGCGGCATCAATGATAAAGGTCCGGGAGAGCGGGAGATTATGGAAGCAGCCGAAAACAAAGCGCTCGCTATGCGATAAAGGATAAGAAGCAAAACATAACATATTATTAATCAATAAATTAAACCTAATACAAATAATATATTTCTAACACTTTTCGAGTAAAAAGTATTAGAAATACAACTAGTATATTAGCATTAATAAGTAAAAATGCACTGCTATCTTACAAAAAGCTCCATACTTCCTTAATATTACATCCAAAATAAACATAATACCCCTTCTTTCAATTCATTGTTTTATCCTATACATAATCCTCCTTTATTATATTCTTTAAAAGGAAGAGAGGTTCTATAAGCTGCGAGTCTGCATTACGCACAAGGAATACGGAAGATTTCAAAGGAAGTATTTCCTAAGAATTCACAAGGAAAAGAGGGAAATTGCGGCTACAAAATAACTTTTTAGTACCTTTGCAAGGTTTTAAAAGAGATTGAACGAATGGAGTTTAAGTATGACGTTATTGTAATCGGCGCCGGGCATGCCGGCTGTGAAGCCGCTGCCGCTGCCGCAAATCTGGGCTCAAAGACCTGTCTTATCACAATGGACATGAATAAGATAGGCCAAATGAGTTGTAACCCTGCCGTCGGCGGCATTGCCAAAGGACAGATTGTACGCGAAATAGACGCTTTAGGCGGATATATGGGATTGGTTACCGATAAAACAGCTATCCAGTTCCGCATATTAAACCGTTCCAAAGGCCCTGCCATGTGGAGCCCGCGTGCTCAATGCGACCGTAACAAATTCATTTGGGCATGGCGTGAAATCCTGGAGAATACTCCCAACCTGCACATCTGGCAAGACACCGTATGCGAAATTCTCGTTGAAAACGGTGAGGTAGTCGGGCTCACCACCCTTTGGGGAGTAACTTTCCGCGCCAAATGCGTTGTACTGACTGCCGGAACTTTCCTGAACGGATTGATGCACGTAGGACACACCATGCTTCCGGGTGGGCGTATGGCAGAACCCGCATCATATCAACTGACCGAATCCATCGCCCGACATGGCATCACATACGGACGAATGAAAACGGGAACTCCCGTACGCATCGACGGACGGAGCGTACACTACGAAGATATGGACATTCAAGACGGGGAAAACGACTTCCACAAGTTCTCCTTTATGAACAACGGCGTACGCCATTTGAAGCAACTCCCATGCTGGACTTGTTTTACCAACGAGGAAGCGCATCGTATCCTTCGTGAAGGATTGCCGGACTCTCCCCTTTTCAACGGACAGATTCAAAGTATAGGCCCCCGTTATTGCCCCAGCATAGAAACCAAAATCGTAACCTTCCCCGACAAAGAACAGCACCAGCTTTTCCTGGAACCGGAAGGTGAAACGACACAGGAACTTTACCTGAACGGCTTTTCTTCTTCCTTGCCGATGGACATACAGATTGAAGCGCTGAAAAAGATTCCCGCATTCCGCGATCTCGTTATTTACCGTCCCGGCTACGCCATAGAATATGACTTCTTCGACCCTACACAACTAAAACACACGTTGGAAACGAAGAAAATCAAAAACCTTTTCTTTGCCGGACAAGTAAACGGAACGACCGGTTATGAAGAAGCAGCCGGACAAGGAATCATTGCGGGTATCAACGCACATATCAACTGTCATGGCGGCGAACCTTTTACACTTGCACGCGACGAAGCATATATAGGCGTATTAATCGACGATTTGGTAACCAAAGGTGTTGACGAACCTTACCGCATGTTTACTTCACGTGCGGAATATCGCATCCTTCTCCGTATGGATGATGCCGATATGAGACTTACCGAAAGAGCCTGGAAACTGGGGCTTGCCCAAAAAGACCGCTACGAATTATTAAGAAGTAAACGTGAAGCCGTTACAAACATTATAGAGTTTACCCGGAATTATTCGATGAAACCGACACTAATAAACCCGGTATTGGAACAACTCGGTACTACTCCACTCCGTCAGGGATGCAAATTGATAGACCTAATAAATCGTCCGCAAGTAACTTTGGAAAATATGGCAGAGCATGTCAGCGCTTTCCGTCGGGAACTGGATAAAATTACGGACAGAAAAGATGAAATTATCGAAGCGGCAGAAATACTTATAAAGTACGAGGGCTATATCGGACGTGAACGAATCATAGCAGATAAGCTGGCACGATTGGAAAGTATAAAAATTAAAGGGAAGTTTGATTATAATTCCATTCAATCCCTTTCCACCGAAGCCCGACAGAAGTTAGTTAAGATCGACCCGGAAACAATAGCCCAAGCAAGCCGAATTCCGGGAGTATCGCCGAGTGACATCAACGTATTACTGGTACTTTGCGGGAGATAAGCGCTAACGTTCCACGTGAAACAAAGAATTCAATAAACGTATTAAATAAATTGATTATGAGCAAAGAAACACTTGCCAAGAGCATTCGGGAAATTCCCGACTTTCCAATCCCCGGAATTTTATTCTACGACGTAACTACACTGTTTAAAAACCCGTCTGCACTGCAAGAACTTTCGGATACCTTGTATGAAATGTACAAGGATAAAGGAATAACCAAAGTAGTAGGTATAGAATCCAGAGGCTTTATCATGGGGCCCATTCTTGCTACCCGTTTAGGTGCCGGATTCGTTCCCATGCGTAAACCCGGAAAACTACCGGCAGAAACAATCGAGGAAAGCTACGATAAAGAATACGGCAAAGATACGGTACAGATACACAAAGATGCTATCGAACCGGATGATGTCGTATTATTGCATGACGACCTCCTGGCTACAGGTGGAACCATGGAAGCAGCCTGCAAATTGGTGAAAAAGATGAATCCTCAAAAGATATACGTAAACTTCATTATTGAATTGAAAGACTTACATGGAAAAGACTTATTCAGTAAAGATGTAAATGTAGAATCCGTATTGACTCTGTAAAAGGATAGGGTGATAAAGAGGTAAAATGGCAACCACCGCGTCGCTGCATCCGCCCCCTTTATCACCTTACCGCTTTATCATCTTATCATCTTTTGTTATCAATGGAAGAGCTAAAAACAAATGATTATCTGAAAGGCATCGTTCTGAACCTTCCCGAAAGCCCCGGTATTTATCAATATCTGAACGCCGAGGGCACGATTATATATGTAGGGAAAGCGAAAAACTTAAAACGCCGGGTATCTTCCTATTTCAACAGAGAACATGAACCGGGAAAAACGCGTGTATTGGTTAGCAAGATTGCAGATATCCGGTATATCGTGGTCAATACGGAAGAGGATGCTTTGCTCCTGGAGAACAATCTTATCAAGAAATACAAACCTCGCTATAATGTGTTGCTGAAAGACGATAAGACCTATCCGTCTATCTGCGTGCAGAACGAGTACTTCCCCCGCGTATTCAAAACACGAAGAATTATACGTAACGGTTCTTCCTACTATGGCCCATACAGCCATATACCATCCATGTATGCAGTACTCGATCTTATTAAACATTTGTACCCGTTACGCACCTGCAACCTGAATCTTTCTCCCGAAAACATTCGGGCCGGGAAATTCAATGTATGTCTGGAATACCACATCAAAAACTGTGCAGGACCATGTATAGGCAAGCAAAATCAGGAAGAGTACCTTAAAAACATCGCTGAAATAAAAGAAATACTCAAAGGCAACACTCAAGAAATAGAGCGAATGCTATATCAGCAGATGCAGGAACTTGCTGCGGAAATGAAGTTTGAGGAGGCACAGAAAATCAAAGAGAAATACCTGTTATTAGAGAACTACCGCTCTAAGTCAGAGGTGGTAAGCAACGTATTGCACAATATTGACGTATTCTCCATTGAAGAAGACAATGACGAAAAATCCGCATTCATCAACTATCTGCATATTACAAACGGAGCGATCAACCAAGCTTTCACTTTCGAATACAAGAAACGGCTGAACGAAACAAAAGAGGAGCTTCTTTCATTGGGTATTATTGAGATGCGCGAACGGTATAAGAGCCTTTCCCGCGAAATCATCGTACCTTTTGAGCTGGATATGGAACTTAAAGATGTCACATTTACCATCCCGCAACGCGGTGACAAGAAAAAACTGCTCGAGCTTTCCATCCTTAATGTAAAACAATACAAAGCCGACCGTTTGAAACAAGCGGAAAAGCTGAATCCGGAACAACGCACAGTACGCCTTTTAAAAGAAATTCAGCAGGAATTGCACCTCGACAGGTTGCCTATGCAGATAGAGTGCTTTGACAACTCCAACATTCAAGGTTCTGATCCTGTTGCGGCATGCGTTGTCTTTATTAAAGGAAAGCCGTCTAAAAAAGACTATCGGAAGTATAATATCAAGACTGTGGAAGGGCCGGACGACTATGCGTCCATGAAAGAGGTTGTCAAACGGCGTTATCAGCGTGCTATCGAAGAGAACTCTCCTCTACCCGACCTTCTTATCACCGACGGAGGAAAAGGGCAAATGAGCGCCGTAAAAGAGATTATTGATGAGTTGAACCTCGATATCCCTATTGCCGGGCTTGCCAAAGACGGGAAACATCGCACATCGGAACTGCTGTACGGTTTCCCGCCGCAAACAATCGGACTCAAACAAAACTCTCCCCTTTTCCGCCTGCTGACACAGATACAGGACGAAGTACACAGATTTGCCATTACCTTCCATCGCGACAAGCGCAGCAAACGGCAGGTAGCTTCGGCCTTAGACGAGATAAAAGGGATCGGAGACAAAACCAAGAATGCCCTGCTAAAGGAATTCAAGAGTGTAAAACGCATCAAAGAAGCACCGGCGGAGGCGATTATCAAGGTAGTTGGCGAAACAAAAGCAAAAATCATAAAGGAGTATTTCACAGGTAAATAGTCTTTCAACACAAATTCCGGTCTTATACCGTGACAATCACGAATTTATTCGTAACTTTGCAACCCGCAAAATTAATTTTTTAGAACTAAAACATGAGAGTAGTTATACAACGTACCGGACATGCGTCTGTCACTATCAACGGAACTTGTAAGTCTGCCATTCAAAAAGGATTTATGATACTGGTAGGCATAGAAGAAACGGACGACAAGGAGGATATCGACTGGTTGTGTAAAAAGATTGTCAACCTGCGTGTCTTTGACGACGAGAATGGCGTTATGAATAAATCCATACTCGACATCAACGGTGACATACTGGTAATCAGCCAGTTCACGCTGCATGCATCAACCAAGAAAGGTAATCGTCCCTCTTATATCCGGGCGGCGAAACCGGAAATTTCTGTTCCGTTGTACGAACAATTTTGCAAAGAATTGAGTTTAGCATTAGGTAAAGAAATAGGTACCGGTGAATTTGGAGCCGATATGAAAGTAGAATTATTGAACGATGGCCCTGTGACCATCTGTATGGATACAAAAAACAAGGAATAATGACATTAAAAGAAGCACAACAAGAGGTAGATTTCTGGATCAAGAAATATGGAGTACGTTACTTTAGCGAGCTCACCAATATGGCCATATTGACCGAAGAAGTAGGTGAATTGGCACGAGTTATGGCACGCAAATATGGCGACCAGTCTTTCAAGAAAGGAGAAGAAGACAACGTTGAAGAAGAAATTGCAGACGTCCTTTGGGTACTTCTCTGCATTGCAAATCAGACCGGAGTTGATATCACCGAGGCCTTTGCACGCAGCATAGAGAAGAAGACCAAACGCGACCAAACAAGACATATCAATAACCCTAAATTATCTGACCATGGAGAATAATGAATCCACCCAGAGCAAGTATGATGCCGCCTTGGCGAAGTACAACACCAATCTGAACGATGCGGAAATAGCTGCGGAAGTAGCTAAAATAATCGCAGAGAAAGTGCCTGCCAACAACACTCCGGAAGTAAAGAAATTCCTGTTCAACTGCATCGACCTTACCACTCTCAACAGTACGGACAGCGATGAAAGCGTTATGAAGTTTACTCAGAAAGTAAACCAGTTTGACGAAGAATTTCCCGATTTGAAGAACGTGGCAGCTATTTGTGTATATCCCAACTTTGCGGAAGTAGTAAAAGATACGTTGGAAGTGGAGGATGTAAAAATAGCCTGCGTATCGGCAGGTTTCCCCTCTTCACAGACTTTTATAGAAGTAAAGGTAGCTGAAACAGCCATGGCAATCATGGAAGGAGCCGATGAAATAGATATCGTAATTTCCATAGGAAAGTTCCTCAGCGGAGATTATGAAAGCATGTGTGATGAAATACAAGAGCTGAAAGCTACCTGTAAGGAGCATCACTTGAAAGTAATCCTGGAAACCGGAGCTTTGAAAACGGCAGCCAACATCAAGAAAGCCTCTATCCTATCCATGTATGCAGGAGCCGATTTCATCAAAACTTCTACCGGAAAACAGCAGCCCGCCGCCACTCCGGAAGCAGCATACGTCATGTGTCAGGCTATCAAGGAATACCATGCGCTGACGGGTAATAAGATAGGTTTCAAACCGGCAGGTGGTATCAACTGCGTAAACGACGCATTAATTTATTATACCATTGTAAAAGAAGTGCTGGGTGAGGAATGGCTGAATAACGAACTGTTCCGCCTGGGTACAAGCCGTTTGGCAAATCTTCTACTTTCGGAAATCAAAGGCGAGGAAATGAAGTTCTTTTAAGAACCGCCACCAAATAAAAAGATAAGTTTCTCATCCTGTCATTCTTCGCTCCGCTTTGAATGGCAGGATGAAATTATTTTTCACGTTCCACTACATAATCCAGATAACAGACAAGCGCTTTCTTAACATCCGTATCCTCCATGGAAGCCAATAACGAGAGTGCCTTTTCTTTGAATTCCACCATGACTTTCGTAGCGTATTCAATGCCGCCATGCTCTTTGGTAAACTCAATCAATCGGGCTATTTCACCAGTTGTCGCCGTTCCGTTCTTCACTTTTACGGCAATCTCTTTTGCTTGTTTATCATGCGTTGAATTAAGGGCATACAATGCAGGCAAGGTCAGCTTTCCTTCCAGCATATCATTACCGGTAGGCTTACCTATTTCCTTACTTTCATAATAATCGAATATATCGTCTTTAATCTGAAAGCAAAGACCGATATATTCGCCAAAGAGACGTGCATATTCCGCCTTTTCATCGCTGGCTCCCACCGAAAGCGCGCCTGCCTTCATACAGGCTGCAAACAGTACAGCCGTCTTCTTGCGAATGACGTCAAAGTAAATATCTTCGGAATATTCGGGATTACTGACATTGGAAAGCTGCAACAGCTCCCCTTCCGCCAAGTCCTGACCCAAGTTTGAAACAACATCTATAATGGCGTAATTACGTGTCATCCCTACTTCCACCAAAGCCGTTGCCAGCAAATAATCCCCCGTAAGCACAGCCACCTTATTATTAAAGATAGCATTTACAGAGAGCTGTCCCCGACGTTCGGTGCTTTCATCCACTACATCATCATGCACCAGACTTGCCGTATGCAGGAGTTCCAAGGCAACCGCGGCATGGAGCGTTGCCGGACAAATCTCATTATACAACTTCGCGGCAAGCAAAACCAGAATCGGACGCATCATCTTCCCATTCTTCTGCCGTATATGCGCAATTACGCTATTCAGCAAAAGATTAGAACTGGAAAGGCAACTGTCAAAATGCTTTTTGAAGTCTTCCAACTCCGCAGAAATCGGGGATTTTATGAGGGATATACTGTCCATACATCGCTATTTGAGCACAAAAATAGTAATAAAACAGTTAATACGGTATTTTTTTGTACTTTTACCATGAAAAAAAGGATAAATCTATGAATTCAACCGATAAACTTTTCTTGCTTGATGCCTACGCATTGATATATCGTGCTTATTATGCGTTCATCAAAAATCCGCGAATCAACTCCAAAGGATTCAATACTTCCGCCATTTTAGGGTTTGTAAATACCCTCGAAGAAGTACTGAAAAAGGAGAATCCTACGCACATAGGAGTAGCTTTTGATCCTTCGGGGCCGACATTCCGCCACGAAGCTTACGAACAATATAAGGCGCAACGGGAAGAAACTCCCGAAGCTATCCGCCTTTCCGTACCTATCATAAAAGACATTATCCGCGCTTACCGCATTCCCATCCTGGAAGTCCCCGGTTATGAAGCCGATGATGTGATAGGTACCCTTGCCACCGAAGCCGGAAAGCAAGGTATCACCACCTATATGATGACCCCCGATAAAGACTACGGCCAACTGGTATCGGACAACGTGTTTATGTACCGTCCCAAACATAGCGGCGGATTTGAAGTCATGGGCATAGAGGAGATAAAAGCCAAATTCGATATCCGGTCCACCGAGCAAGTCATCGATATGCTGGGACTGATGGGAGACTCTTCCGACAATATCCCCGGCTGCCCGGGCGTGGGCGAGAAAACCGCGCAGAAACTGGTAGCGGAATTCGGCAGCATCGAAAACCTGCTTGCCCATACCGACCAATTGAAAGGCGCGCTTAAAACCAAAGTAGAGGCAAACCGGGAAATGATTACTTTCTCCAAATTCCTTGCGACCATCAAAGTGGACGTGCCCATCAAGCTCGACATGAATACACTCGTCCGCGAAGAACCGAACGAAGAAGAACTTCGTAAGATTTTCGAAGAGTTGGAATTTCGCACGCTCATCAACCGTGTTCTGAAAAAGACGGATACTCCCCTTCCCTCTTCTTCCAATTCCGCCGCACCCGATCCTTATGCCGGAACTCTGTTTGCCCAACCGACCGGGAGTGCAACTCCCGAAAATAACGGTCCCGTTCAAGGCGATTTGTTTGCAAATTTTGCAGGCGACGGGACGGATGGCGCAAAAAAATCAAATCTCACGCGCTTAGAAATGCTCGATGTAGACTACCAACTCATTGATACAGAAGAAAAAAGAAAGGAAATTATTCAAAAGTTACTTACAACTGAAATTCTCTCAATAGATACTGAAACTACCGGAACCGAACCAATGGAAGCCGAATTGGTAGGAATGAGCTTCAGTGACGCCGAAAACCGGGCTTACTATGTACCTGTTCCTGCAAATCGTGACGAGGCGTTAAAAATCGTAAACGAGCTTCGTCCTCTTTACGAAAATGAAAATTCCATGAAAGTAGGGCAAAATATCAAATACGATATGATTGTTCTCCAAAATTACGGAGTACAGGTAAAAGGAAAACTCTTCGACACCATGCTCGCCCATTATGTATTGCAACCGGAACTTCGGCACAACATGGACTACCTTGCCGAAATCTACCTGCAATATCAAACCATCCACATTGATGAACTCATCGGAGCCAGAGGCAAAAACCAAAAGAATATGCGCGATCTTCCGGCGGAAGATGTCTATCGTTACGCTTGCGAGGATGCGGACGTTACCTTGAAACTGAAGAACGTACTTGAAAAAGAATTGAAAGAACAGTCCGCCGAGCATCTCTTTTATGAAATCGAAATGCCGCTTGTACCGGTACTCGTCAATATCGAAAGCAACGGAGTGCGCATCGACACAGAAGCTCTCAGGCAATCGTCCGAACATTTCACGCTCCGTCTGCAGGAAATTGAAAAAGAAATCTATGCGCTGGCAGGCGGCAAAACCTTCAACATCGCCTCACCCAAACAAGTAGGCGAAGTATTGTTTGACAGACTCAAAATCGTAGACAAAGCCAAAAAAACCAAGACAGGCCAATATGTTACCTCCGAAGAAGTGCTTGAAAGTCTCCGGAGTAAGCACGCAATCATTGGCAAGATACTTGAGTATCGCGGACTGAAGAAGCTGTTAAGCACCTATATCGATGCATTGCCTCAGTTGATAAACCCACGTACGGGACGTATCCATACCTCCTTCAATCAAGCGGTGACCGCTACCGGACGACTCAGTTCCAGCAATCCGAACCTGCAGAATATCCCCATTCGTGACGAGGACGGCAAAGAAATCCGTAAAGCCTTCATTCCCGATGACGGATGCGAATTCTTCTCCGCCGACTACTCACAGATTGAACTGCGCATTATGGCGCATCTGAGCCAAGACAAGAATATGATTGACGCTTTCCTCAGCGGTTACGACATTCATGCAGCCACGGCCGCTAAAATATATAAGGTGGATATTAACGACGTAACAGCCGATATGCGCCGTAAAGCCAAAACCGCCAACTTCGGTATTATCTACGGCATCTCCGTATTCGGACTGGCGGAACGTATGAACGTTCCCCGCCAGGAAGCCAAAGAACTGATAGACGGATATTTCGAAACTTATCCGCAAGTCAAAGAATATATGGACAGAAGCATACAGGTGGCACGCGAAAACGGATATGTAGAAACCATCTTCCACCGCAAACGCTTCCTGCCCGATATCAACTCACGCAATGCCGTAGTACGCGGTTATGCAGAGCGTAATGCCATCAACGCTCCTATCCAGGGAAGTGCTGCCGACATCATCAAAGTAGCCATGTCACTCATCTATCAACGCTTTCAAAGTAACAATCTGAAAGCAAAGATGATTTTACAGGTCCATGACGAACTGAATTTCAGCGTTCCCGAGGCAGAAAAA